>JBJTGC010000171.1:0-9541 GCA_046093725.1 Actinomycetota bacterium | reverse complement strand
GTGTAGATGATGACGACATACAACGCACCCGACATGAGGTCGAGACCTGCGAACGCAAAGTACGCCAGCAAACCAAAGAGAACGCCCATCAGGAATCGTGGCTTCCACGCAACATCTCGTGGTGATGCTCCGATTCCACGTGCACGTCGGGCAAACACGATCACCCATGACACTGGGGCGGCAATGAGAAATCGCCAGAAAATAACGTCAATGGGCTCGAGTTGTTTGAGCACATGTTTTCCGAACACCGTGAACAACGAGTACGCGGTCGCGCTCGTCAACATCCACGCGATTCCCACACGACGACTTGACACCGAGAGACGACTCTAAGCGTTGTGCAGGCGAAAGCCTCGCATTAATGGTGACCTAGTCTTGAGCACGATGAACGCTTCCCAACATTCGATGTCAACTGAGCCGAAAGCTGCTACCACGCATACCGCTGCCGCAAACTCCAGTGTCTCTGTGCCAAGTGATGATCGTGATTTCGAGCGTGCCCGACGCGGTCTTGTCGCACGAAACTCCGACACCAAGTTGCGCGACTCAAGAGGCCGTGTCGTGTCAGATGCTGGCGCATACGAGTTCTTGTCAAGTGCTTCGCCAGACACTGTCAACCCCAGCCTCTGGCGCCAAGCACAACTAAATGCCGAGCACGGCTTGTTCGAAGTGGTCGAGGGTATGTGGCAAGTGCGGGGCTATGACATCTCCAACATCACCTTCATCAAGGGAGCAACAGGTTGGATTGTCATAGATCCCCTCACCCATGAGGTCACGGCCCGCGAATCGCTTCGGCTTGCAAACGAGCATTTGGGAGAACGTCCCGTCGTCGCGGTGATCTACACCCATTCACACGTTGACCACTTTGGAGGTGTTCTCGGAGTCACCAGTCAGGAGGACGTCGATGCAGGACGATGCATCGTCATCGCGCCCGAGGGATTTCTTCGTGAGACGGTCGGTGAAAACGTCATAGCCGGCCCTGTCATGGGTCGCCGAGCGATGTACCAGTTCGGTTCGGCGCTACCAGCTGGTGAGCGACAGCACATCGACTGCGGGCTCGGAAAGCTGACTCCTACGGGAGCACCAGGCCTGATAGCCCCGACGCATGAAGTCACCCGAACCGGTGAAGAACTCGTCGTTGACGGTGTACGTGTTGTCTTTCAGTTGACTCCCGAGACGGAAGCTCCTGCAGAGATGAACTTCTTCTTCCCCGAGTTGAAGGCATTGTGCATGGCTGAGAACTGCTGTCACACCATGCACAACTTGGTTCCTATTCGTGGCGCTCAAGCACGTGATGCACTGCAGTGGTCGAAGTACATCAATGAGGTCATCGAGCTATTCGGTGCCGACACCGACATCATGTTTGCGTCACATCACTGGCCACGCTGGGGCAAGGATGACGTTCGAGACTTCTTGTTACTTCAGCGGGATCTATACAAATGGATCCACGATCAAACAATGCGACTTGCCAATCATGGCCACACCGGGCCTGAAATTGCGGCGCTGTTGGAGATGCCCGATGACTTTCTCGCAAACTCCCACACACGCGGGTATTACGGCGACCTCATCCACAATGTGAAGGCGGTGTACCAGCGTTATCTCAGTTGGTATGACGGCAATCCAGCGCGATTAAACCCTCACCCACCTGTTGAAGCAGCCGAACGCTACGTCGACGCAGTTGGTGGTGCCAATGCACTGCTTGCAAAGGCTCGTGTCGCTTTCGACAATGGTGACTACCGATGGGTTGCCGAGTTAGTCAATCATTTGGTGTTTGCAGAACCGACAAATGTCGCCGCTCGAAACCTTCAAGCTGATGCCCTAGAGCAATTGGGCTACCAAACCGAGTCCTCCACATTCCGCAACGCTTATCTCACTGGCGCACAGGAACTTCGCAACGGAGTGCCGAACTTGGGCGATGCGCGGGCACGAGGAAAAGGAATGATTCGCGCCATGAACATCGAGCAAATGTTCGACACCATTTCGGTGCGTTTGATGTCTGAAAAAGTTGGTGGGCTGAAGGTGAGTATCAACTGGCACTTCACCGACATCGACGAACACTGGCTACTAGAGCTGTCACACCGCACTCTCCACGCAACTCCGAACAAGGCTGCCGAGGTTGCCGACGCCACCATCACAATTGCCCGCACCCTGATGCTCAGCATCATGAATCAAGAGACAACATTCGTCGACGAACTTCAAGCCGGCACCATCACCATCGATGGCGATGCAGCCGCTTTGCTGACAATCTTCGGAAACCTCGACTTGTTTCTTCCTGGTTTCGCGATCGTAGAACCCTGAGTTGGTTACTAGTCGCGGGTCAACACGTGTGAGCCCGCTGCGAGTCGCTCTTCACGACCCCATACCCGTGCAATCACTGGCACCGGCGAATCGATACGAACTTCATCGGTTCGCACATCAACATCAATCGCGCCGTGCGGGCTTGGGGCCGTTGCCTTCGCCCATTTGAGATCTCCAAGATGTGGTTGCACGAGCACCGCATCAAAACCCGGCAACGCAGGCATGACTCCGACGACTCGTTGCACCACATCGCGAGTGGGAGTACTTGACCAACCGTGACAGCGGGTACCGCCGTACCAGGTTTCGCTGAACGACGTCTGGCATCGGTCAGTGAGCCAGGTCCAATCACGCAACAGTCCAGCGAGACGATTGCCCTCGCCCACCGCCACCAATGCGTCGTGCACCACATAACGGAAAAACGGCTGTGCGCGAACAATCTGTTCATTCACATTCCACCATGGCCTTGGATGGCCGGTGAACAAATACACCCCACCGAGATCTGTCTCAGTGCCAGGGTTACTTGGGCCATCTGGTCGCGCGAAGGCTGCATGCACCAACGCCGACTCGTCGCACATCGCATCGACCAGTCGAGACCACCGCGCACGCGGTGCAAGCCCACCGACGATCGCTGCAGCTTGCCCATGTTGCGACACCATTGGTAGCGGGACACCATCTTCAATGGTGTCGACATACACACCGCGCTCGTCATTCCAGAACTTCTCGAAACCCTTCGCCAACTTTGCATGGGTACGCCGCGCCCACGAAGCTCGTCCGCCGTCACCCAGCCATTCACTCATCTCGGCAAATTCAAGGAGAGCACGACCCCAGAGGCCTGCGATTGTTGAGTTCGCACCGTCTGAGTAGACAGAACTCCAGTCGATGAGCACCCAACCAGGCATGTCGTTTGGCAGGCCATCATCGTCGCAGTACTGAACAAACCATCGCACAACAGCCTCAACAACGTGCATCAACTTCGACACTCGTTCTTTGTCACCTGTGTACATGTAGATGTTGTGCACCGAATGAACCCAGTGCAGAGCCCAGTCCGGCACAATCGACATGTCCTCGTGTTCAATGTCGCCAGCGACGGCCATTGGCAACATTCCGTCAGACCTCATCGAAGCCGCAAGGACCGGGTGCCACAACGCCAACGACCAGTCATTGTTCGTTGTCAGATCAATCATTTGGTGGACAACTGAATCGCCAGTCCACGCACGTTGCTCGCGCGTTGGACAATCGACGTACGAATCAAGCGAGCAAATTGACACCGTGCGTCGACCAACAGCGAAAATGTTGTTCAACGTGTCGTCAGAGCACTCGAAACCGTAAGTTCCAGCAACAGGATGTAGACGTTCATTCACCGCAACGCCGTGCACGGTCACTCCACTATCTGCATCAATTTTCACGCCGTGCACACCGAACAAATTCACCGACTCAACAACTCGACGAGCTCCACCGAGCGTGATGACAAACGCCGAGTCGTACGCCTCAGTTGCTGGTTCACCACTCGTTGACAACTTCTCCGCACCCGTGACAGTGACTTTCGCTCCGGTGGGCCCCTCCACATCGATCAACAACGTTCCGACGACGATGCGCTCATGCGCAAAATTCGACTCAGCAGTACGAATGAATTCGACACGCCTCGGAGTCACGCGACTGATCGGACGGCCCTCTAGCGGCCCAACCGGAAAAGTTGGCCCTGTGCGACGACCAGAACCACCGAACACTGTCGCGCGGCGTAGACGAACATTGGGCCATGACGACACTGCCGATGAATCAGTGGTCCACTCAGCAGGAAGTGACTGCACATCGCACAGGTCATCGCCGCGCTTGAAGAGACCCTCATTCTGTGTGCACGACCAACCGGAAAGAATGGTCCCCTTCCACGTGTCGTCTGCAACCAGCAACCGACCATTTCCAAGTTGCGCTTCGCAGGCCATCGCGCCGCTACGCAGATCGCTCGCTTCAGGCAAGGGCATCGACCAAGCAGACGCGACAACGTCGGCAGTCACCAACATCGCAATTGTGTTGCTTCCCCCACGCAAGTAAGGAGCGATGTCTGCGTCTTCCCACACCATCCGTTGTGGGTTCACCCGAACCGGTCCTCTGCACACTTCGTGTCCATTCACCCAACAGGTCACACGTCCGACTGTTGCGAGTCGCATCGGAGCAGACGATGGCACGGCGTCGAGATCGAATGTGGTGTACATCGCCGCAGTTCGGCGCGGTGTTGGACCATCCCAATCAGTAGATCGAAGTGGCCACACCCAGGGCGACGTCCAGCGCACCGGCCACTCGCGCGCAGGTGAATTCATCTCAGTTGACCCCACGTGCAGAGACTACGAGCCATTGGCGATTCCCTGCGAAGCCGTCAGCAGATAGGTTCGCGACCGTGACCACCACAGACGTTGAGCGACGACACACGTTGTGTTGGGGAACACTGCGGCACCTCACCCTTGCCGAACTCATCGGGGTTGCCGACCGAACTGGCTTCGCGTCCGTCACGGCATCGGTGGTGCAACACGGATCTGAAATTCGCGCGAGGGCTTCGTATCTCACCGACCTTTGCCGCACTGCAGGTGTGCGTGTGGAATGCGTTGAGCCCGTCATCTCGCCACTTCTAGGATTACGTGAGAGGAACACCGTGGCCGAACAGCTTCGCGTGTTTCTCGACCATGATGCTGACGACGTCATCGAGTGTGCAGTGTTGCTGGAAGCTCAATCAGTCAACATCGCCCACTTTCTCGGCACACCGCATAATCTCGATGACTTATCTCGGTTGGTTGGCAACATTGCTGCAAATGCTGGTCAGCACAGACTCATCGCCACCGTTGAGTTCATTCCAGGTACCGGAATCGCATCTCTTAATGACGCACTTCATGTTGTTGCGACAAGTCCTCAACCAAACCTTCGTTTGTTGATTGATGCGTGGCATCTCTCGACGGCCGGGTTGTCACCGAACGATCTTGAACGTGTACCGCCGGGGCTCATCCATGCAGTGCAGCTCTGCGATAAATCGGACTCGCCGTCGAACAACACATCGGTCTTTTCACATCGCCAGTTGCCAGGTCAGGGTTCGTTGCCACTCCAAGACATCGTCGGTGTGGCACTCCGAAACAACCCGATTGTCGACCTACAGGTTGAGGTGTTCAACGACGATCTGCCCCGCATGCTCGCACCAGATGCGATAGCCACAGCCGCTCGCGCCTCGCTTGACGAGCTTGTGTGAGCCACCCCGGCACACCCCTCGCCTACCCTTCACTTCATGGAACCAGTGAGTATCGCCCTCATCGTCTGCGCCTTCGCACTTGTCGCTTACCAGGCATGGCGGTCTTCGAACCAACAGCAAAGTGACACGCCCGCACCAAATGCGGTCGACACCCAAGCTCTCAAAGCGGACATCGCCGCCGAGCTCGCGCGCACTGTGCACGAATCGGTCAACTCCACCGTTGCGACTGCAATGGACAAGTTGAGCGAACGCGCCCGCGCCGACCGTGAGGAGTCGATTCGTATGGCGGCTGAAAAAATCGCGGCATCAGGTGGTGAGCAACTTGGTGCCCGTGCCCAAGTCATCGACACGACGCTGCAGAATCTCTCCAGCCAAATGAGTAATCGGCTCGACGAGTTGTCAAAGGAACTTCAGAACCTTCGGCAGACAAACAATTCGCAGTACGACAACGTAGGCAAGGCTGTCGAAGCTCTCACGCGCCGCACTGACAACTTGAACGAAATTCTCTCTAGCTCTCAGAAACGCGGTCAATGGGGTGAGCGCGTCGTCGAAGACATGTTGCGTGCCGTTGGGTTCATTGAAGGAGTCAACTACGCCAAGCAAGACGTCAACGCCGTCGGTGGACGCCCCGACTACAAGTTCCTCATGCCGCCTAGTCGCGTTCTCTTCATGGACGTGAAGTTCCCCCTCGACCGCTACGCGGAGCATTTCAACGCTGACAACGACGCGCTTCGCCAACAAGCAAAGTCTGAGTTTGTGAAGGCCGTGAAGGGCCATATCGATGCCCTCGCAAAACGCGACTACGTCATCAATGCCAAGGAAGAGGCTCTCGACTATGTGCTCATGTTCTTGCCGAATGAGAGCATCTCGGGCTTTGTCCACGAGGCGGACCCAGCGATGATCGACTACGCCCTCACCAAGAAAGTGGTCATGTGTTCACCGCTCGGGTTGTATTCATTTCTGTCGGTCATCCGCCAGGCAACCGACAGTTTCCACACCGAACAAACGGCCGCATCAATCATGCAGCAGATCGCCAAGTTCAACAAGGAGTGGCAGAACTACGTCAAGGCGGTTGACGACGTGAAAGATCAGTTCGGCAAACTCACTGACAAGATCGACAGCATCGGAACTGACGGCACTCGATTCAAGAAGTTGAACGTACCCATCAAGGCCATGGAGCAATTGCGCACCAAACACGGTGTTCCCGAGTTGGCAGAAGGCGACACCTCAGACTTCGACGACGATTTGTAGCAAGCCGATGCTGCGCTCTCAGTGTGGCCGTAGAAGCCGCACCACCCCATCCTCATCGAGTTGCGTTACACGTCGCCGCTGCCTCTGCAGAAGGAAGCACCCCGCCAGAATCATCAGAAACGAAGTCCACAACACTTGAGAGATTGATTCTCCAGTTGTCGGTAAATTGCCACCCGTTCCTGACACGCTTGCCGTAGGTACAGATGTGTTCGAAACGGTTCTCGTCAGTGCTCCGACTGACGTAGGCGTCACTGTGGGGTTAGAAGCGGACCCTGCGGTCGTTTGTGTAGTCAGTAATGTCGTTTGGGAACTTGACGTTGTTGTGGGCTGAATTGTGGTCGTGGTTGTGGTCGTCGTCGACGAAATCGTCGTTGTCGTCGACCCAACAGTCACTGCTTGACTCGCCGATGCTGCGTCGGAATACCCACCTTCTCCGATGGCCTGAACAGTCGGCGTTACGGACGTGCCATCGGTGAGTCCGAGGATTGTGCATGTAATTGCGGGCGCTGTTGCGGTGCAACTCTGACCACCGGCACTTGCGACATACGATGTAGCACCCGTGACGGCATTCCAGCTGACAGTCACCGATTGGGTTGCCGGATTCACCACAATTCCGGTCACTGCACTCGGACGAAGTACCGAACTGTTCAGCGCACTCACTGCAAGAGTCTGATTCGACCAAATTCTGAGGTCATACACTTTTCCCGAAAGGGTTGCTTCGCCCGTAAATGAGGTGTCGTCGTAGAAGAACCCAAGCTTGGTCTTACCTGCCGAGATGTATGGGATCGACTCTCCAGTGGTGTCGTTGTATTGAATCAATTGGGTCAATGTGTTTGCGGCCCCAACTCCGTACACAGTAAACGTGTCATCTGCGAATGTGCCAGTGGTCCCGCCATTGTCCCTCACGATGACTAGGTCGAGAACGGTGTTTGCCGGATACACCTCGTTACCCGTGCGACCGGGATAAAACTGCATCTTTCCGCCGTAGTAGTAAAACCCTTCATCAGTTGAGCGATTCTGATAATCGATAATTTTTCTCCAACCTGTAACTGCTGAGAATGAGAATTTCAATGCGACGGTGTAGTTCTGTCCAATTACAGCATTTGTGAGTATGGAGAAACCTCCACCTGCCGAGGTACTAGTTGACGTCCAAGTCCAAAACTGTCCGTTTGCGTCACTTCCAAATGACGTCGCTGAGTTACAAGGATTTGCAGGACACGCTGGCATGACCGTGAGTGTGCTGCCACCCTCAGCGTCGACAAGATCTGTGTCAAAGGGATAGTGAATACTTGGAGTTGGAGCGACATAGGCCAAGAAACTGTCAGTCGTGTCATTTGCCGCCAAAGTCTGCTCTGCAAAAACGAGGCAACTCAAAAAGGATGTGGCTATGAACACTGATAAGCGGAGTTTTGAATTTCGTATCACACCTTCACAATAGTTTGGGAGAGCTGATTCGCTACATCCCAGTTTCTTCTGGTATCTGCAACACGACCGCTGGGCACATCAGCAGTGCAGGGCTTGAATTTGATGCGTAGGATCACACAACTCCCTTTGAGGACGGAATTCAGTACGGTTCGGAGTTCTCGACGCGTTCCATCCTCACGGTGAACAAACTGTGGTACTGCCACACGAGCTGATTGCCGTCTCGCCATCGGCGCACTTCTGCTCCTTCCAGACCCTTCGGGCGGAGAATAAGTGCACCATCTTCAAAAAATGCAGCAACCTCAATCGGCGTGGTGAAGTCTGCAGCCATCACGTCGCGCACACCCGACTCGAGTGTGCCGTCGGCGACCATGTCGTGGATGATGCCCGATGTGGTGATGACGACTCGATTGCCCGCTTGTTCAATTCGCTCAACGTGTGCTCTCACCGGGTGATCAGGTGTAAGCGGCAACCCGCCAGATTCACCGTCCACCACTCTCCATACACCGCGCAGATCGGGCGCATCAGAAACAAGTGGATCAAAGCAACCGGCAAGAACCGACTTGGGCATCACAGATCCGTAACCGCCTGGCGGCGTGTGTGCCTTTGGAATCTCACTCACACTCGGCATGATTCCCCCACGAATGTGAGATGTTATTCCACGCGCAGGCCGGAGATGGCGCCGGCGATGACGAGCTGCTGGATCTCGGAAGTGCCCTCGAAGATCGTGTGGATAGTTGAGATTGTTGCTACGTCATCGCAAAAACTGAACAAACACAACGGTTTCGTAGTTCGCACGGTGCCAGCCGTGTGACACGCCGTCACAGGAGCGCGTCGCAGTCGTCGTTTTCTGTCTTCTTTTGGCACGACCTGGCCCGACTCGAGTCACCAGACGATCAGCCCGTTCAGAGCTGCACTGTCACATGGCACTCGAAAACGGTATGAAACTCAGTGAGCAAGGAGCAGGGTAACTTTGCCGCGGGCACGATGAGTACCGAGATACTCCACCGCGCGCGCAATCTCTGTTGCATCACCGCTCGGCCCCACGTTGAAGCTCTGATCAATGATGGTGCGCACGGACCCCGCCTCGATCAATGGTGTCAAGTCATCAAGTTCTTTACTCCCCCTAGCGAGAAATACCATCCAACGTCGACCATGGGCTCGTCTGCGCACCGCAAGACGTAATGTCCGCACAAGCGGCCCAATCGTCCGCTGCGCACGCACGCTGAGGTCCATCGCCGCGCCGACCGCGAGATAGGCACCTCCAGGCACGATGATCCTGCTCAGCTCTTTGATCGGACGATCACCTACTGCGTCAAACACGACGTCGAATTGTCGGCCCATTGC
>JBJTGC010000170.1:0-4241 GCA_046093725.1 Actinomycetota bacterium | reverse complement strand
CCACAACTCTGTACAACGAGCATTACATCTCCATTGGACGAGACACGATGATTGGCCCTCATGTTGCCCTCGCAGCGGGCATGGCACCTGGACAGCAAATGTTGTCGACTCCCGTTGTTTCTATCGGTGACCGATGTTTGATCGGCAGGGGAAGTGGAATCGTCGGACACTTCTCTATCGAGATTGGTAACGATGTCTGGACCGGACACCACGTGTACATCACCGATCAAAATCACGGATACGAAGATGTCACCGTTCCGATCTCGAGACAGACTCAGCCAGAACTTCCAGTTCGAATTGGTGACGGTACGTGGCTTGGCCACGGAACGGTCGTTCTGCCGGGAGTGACGATCGGAAAACACGTGGTTGTCGGCGCGAACTCAGTTGTCACCTCGGATATTCCAGACAACTCGGTGGCAGTAGGGGCACCTGCCCGAGTTATACGTTCGCATCAACCAGGCGAAGGTTGGAAGCGACACGATTGATTCCGTCAGGTGACGAGATCAAATGGTGGAATACAGGCGCGAATCTCATTGTCCTTTGCGAACTTGCCGATACGTTCTGATATCGGCACACCTTCAACCTGTGTCTCGGAAAACCGACTGAAAGTACCTGAGCGCAAAAGGTCCACGTAATCTGCACGATCATCAATGTAGGTGCGGTAATCGGTGAGCCACTGCGGTACCAGTGCACGACCTTTCTCGTTGCTGATGTCAATGAGCTCAAGGTCTTTGACCATTGACATGAGTGATGTGTTTGCCTTTTCAATGATGTCCGCACGTTTGGCCAGCGCAGCAACGTCTTTGACGTTAAAGGTGGTCAGATCAGACAATTCCGCGCGCTCTTCCCGAGCCTTGGTGCATCTGGTCTCTGCCTGGGAAGCCCACGCTTCGTCGTAGATCTTGTTGATTGATTCTCGTGGTGAGAACCCGAAGGCGTACACCCACATTGCCGCTAGCGCGACACAGACGATGATGACTGTCAGGCGTGCGACACGTTGCATGGAGCAGGTCAGTTGCTCTTCACGGGCCGGTAAAACGACAACAGATGAAGTGCTGCGCCGCCGATGCCGATAATCGGCGTCAATGCTGCCCAGTTGCCACCAAGATCGAGCGACCATGCGTTATCAAGTGACGCAGTCCCTGCTCCTATTGCACCGATTCCCCATGCCGTGACAAGGATTGACGCGCAGTATTCCCATCCGCCATTCGGAAGGAAGATGAAGAATCCCACTTTCCAATGAACTGTCACGATGGCGACCACCATCAGCCCGATCATTGCGGCTGCAGCAAGCGGAGTGAGAAGACCAGCAGCAAACATCAATCCGGCAGCAATCTCCGTGAAAGCAGCACCACGTGCTTGCAGTTTTGGTGCTTTCATACCCAAACTGCCGAACCAACCCGCGGTTCCGGAGAGACCGCCACCACCGAAAACTTTGTTGTAACCGTGATAAGCGAGAGAAACGCCAAGAAATAGACGAATGATGAGAAGGCCAAAGTCAACTGATGTCATGACGCGAGTGTAGGACAGCGCTAACACCTAGTGCCTGTTCTGGGTCTGCCTAACGACAAGAATGACGAGGTGGCAACCGTCGCTCCCTCTGCTTCGCCGCATCGTGCACGCGCGGCGGTGAACCTCATTGTCTCTCACGTGAGGCGTAAACCATTGACGTTCGCTGTCGCAGTTTCGGGTGCCTTCGTGTACGCGTTGTGCACTGCGGGTTCTTCGCTCGGTGTGCGTTGGGTCACCGACAATGTCATTGTCCCTCGATTTGACGGCGATGACGCCTCTGTCGGGGTTCTTCTCACTGGGTGCTTGATACTTCTGGCAATCGCTCTTGTTCGTGCCACCGGCGTCGTTATCCGACGCACGTGGGCTGGAAAGACCGAATGGGGAGTTGCAGAGGAAATCTCGAACGAAGTTGTCCAGCGTATGGCCGCTCAGCCAGTGTCGTGGCACGCACGAAGACAGACAGGGGACATGATTTCTCGTGCGGGGGTTGACGCCGATGCAAGCGTCAGTGTGCTTGCTCCTCTGCCGTATGCAAGTTCAGTGGTGCTGTTACTGGTCGTCAGTACAACCGGGATGTGGGCGCTTGACTCATCTCTGGGTTTGATCGCGTCGGTCATCATTCCGCTTCTGCTTTTCATGAACATCTGGTACCAGAAGCGCGTAGACGTCTATTACAACAAGGCTCAAGAACACCTAGGCGTGCTAAGCGAACAAGTGTTGGAAAGTTTTGAAGCCGTCAGCGTCGTTAAGGCTTTCGGGGCCGAAGAACGAGAAACTGCGAGGCTTTCTCGCATCACGGCAGACCTCCGTGATGCGAGAGTCGAAACTGTCCGCCGTCGTTCGAGTTTTGAAGCTCTACTTGATGCAATTCCTTCGCTTGCAAACCTTGTCGTGCTGTTGCTTGGTGCGTACCGGGTTAAGAGCGGTGATCTAACTGTCGGCGACCTCGCAGCGGCTATGTATCTGTTCACTTTGCTTGCAATGCCACTTCGCATCATTGGTTTTGCCCTGTCCGACCTGCCCCATTCCCTTGCCGGTTGGAACCGACTTCGCGAGGTGATGGATGAACCACTTGAGCCACGACCGAAGGTGGTTGACCTTGATGAAGAGATGAATGGCGATGACCACGAGGTGTTGCGGATCAGCAATCTCCGCGTTGTCTTTGGTCCGTCGGTTGTCTTGGAGGATGTCTCATTCTCGGTGTCTCGTGGAGAAACTGTCGCTGTTGTTGGTGCGACAGGATGCGGTAAGACCACCCTGATGCGGGCCATCGCTGGCTTGCAGATGCCGACAGCGGGGTCCGTTGCTGTCAGCGGTGGAAAGGCGCACATTGTCTTTCAAGAGCCTTTTCTGTTTTCAGAAACACTCCGATTCAACGTCGATCTAGGTCGCAATCTTTCAGAAGATGACATTCGCTCGGCGATCTCTGTTGCACAGGCTGAGTTTGTGTGGGACATCGACCCACGTCTCGCAACAGTGGTGGGAGAGCGAGGAGTCAGTCTCAGTGGCGGCCAACGGCAACGCCTTGCGCTCGCCCGAGCTCTCGCCGGACGTCCACGCGTTTTGCTGCTCGACGACACCACCTCAGCACTGGATCCGGACACAGAGCAACGCGTTATCGACGCTCTATCTCGAACTGAACTGGTGCAGTCTGTTCTGGTCGTGGCGTCGCGTCCTTCAACAATCGCATTGGCCGACAAAGTCATATATATCGACTCGGGACGCATAGCCGGTCATGGCTCCAACGAGCAGTTGTTGGCTGAGAACAGCGCCTATCGAGATCTGATGGCAGCCTTTGCCGTCGCGCGAAGAGGTGATGCATGAGCGAACCTGAATCTCATCGCGGGGCGATCGGCGTCATCGGTCGTGGCGTAGATATTGCGCCGGTCCTCCGGCAAGGATTTCTTCTGACGTTTTTGCTCGCATTCGTGGGCGCAGGGGCACGAGTCGTTGTGCCAATTTTGCTGCAATTGGCGATCGACCATGGCTTGCAAGACGGAGCAGTCGACGTCGGTTACGTAGCGCGACTCGTGGTGGTTGGCGTCCTTCTCGTGATCGTCACGGGATGGTGTCTGAGAACTGCGGTGTACCGCCTGGGTCGGCGTGCGGAGCAAGGTCTTTTTCTGTTGCGAGTCACGCTCTTTGACCACATCCACCATCTGTCTATCTCAGACCACAATGAGGAGCGTCGTGGTGCGTTGGTGAGTCGTGTGACGAGCGACATCGAGACTCTGCAGATGTTCTTTTCCTGGGGCGCCCTTGCATTCCTTCTCGACGGAACATTGATGTTGATGGTGGCTGGAGTGATGGTTGCCTACAACTGGGTGCTCGCACTAGTGGCATTTGTGGTTGCTATGCCGCTTGCTTTTGTGCTTCGTGTGGTCCAAAGCCATCTAGTACGAGCTCATACTCGCACGCGAGAGCAAAACGCAGAATTGCTCGGATCGATTTCAGAGTACGCGTCCGGAATCGAAACCTTGCAGGCGTACGACTGCAGCGAGATGTACGTCAAAAAGGTGGAGGACATTGCTCGAGAACGACGACGTAGCTGGGTGAAGGCGAGCATCCTCGGCGCATTTCTTTTCCCTTCTGGCGAGGTGTTCTCTGTTCTCTCTGTGTGTGCAGTCGTGTCAGTCGGAGTGTTCATGGGTGCATCCCAGGAACTAACTACTGGCGCGATGATCGGCTTCCTTTTTCTCACAGATCGATTTCATTAGCCGAACGCGGAA
>JBJTGC010000169.1:0-8008 GCA_046093725.1 Actinomycetota bacterium | reverse complement strand
AACACAGCATTTTTTGGAGTCGCAATGTCGACGAATGCGGCTTCCATGCCAGGGAGAACGTTTTGCACGCGACCGAGATAAATGTTCCCGTGAATCTGGCTGATGTCATCAGCCGGTCGGCTGACATAGTGCTCGAGCAGGCTGCGTCCTTCAAGCACGGCAACTTGCGTGAGACCATCTCGAACTTGAACGCACATGAGATAGCGACCAACAGGTCGTCCGTCACGCGTACGTCCACGGCGGCGCTCGATGATGTCGGCATCGATGGTTTCAGTTGAACCGCCTCCGCCCCCAGAACGGGATCTCGAGCGTCCGCGACCGCCCCGACGACGCTTCTTCTTGTTTCCCCCACCATCACCTGACGATGACTGCTGGGTTGGCTGCGGTGGAGGCGCGGCTGGCGCCGGACGAGTGTCACCAATGCGAGGGCGACGAACGACCGAAGAGTCTGCGACCTTCGGATCAGTCACCTTGCCTTCGCTTGGAACGTCGGGCATCTCGACATCGTCTGCCCCACCACGAGCCTCACTGGAGGGGCGCTGACCGCCTGATGCACTGCGATTGCGCCCTCCGCGGGATCCGCGACGACGCTTTTTGGCTGCGCCGCTGGCGCCCGCCTGGTTTCCACCGTCTCCGGTGCTCATCTCTCGACTCCTTACTGATTCCGCGCATGTCGCGCGGCCACGTCGCGCCGAAGCGCGCCATGTGAGGGCGAGGGCTGCCACGGGGGCGCCGCCGCCACTCTGCGGCCTGTGGACAGACTACCGGTGGGTCCTACCGGAAACGGCGCATATGCACGTTCTGAACGAGGCCAACCATGGCGGCAAATGCGACCGTATGCGAACCGCCATAGCTGACAAAGGGCAAAGGCACGCCCGAGACCGGGGTGATGCCAAGGGTCATCCCGATGTTCTGAAATGACTGCCAAAGCACCATCGTGAAGACCCCCGCACAGAGGTACAGACCAAGTCGATCCTTCGCCATGCGAGCGATGCGGAAGACGCGCCACAAGATGACCGCCAAGAGGGTGATCACGATTCCGCAACCGATGAGCCCGAACTGCTCCCCGACGGCCGAGAACACAAAGTCGGTCGACTGCACCGGAATGAACTGACCGTTTGTGAGAGGGCCATTCAAGTAGCCCTTGCCGGTGATGCCGCCGGTAGCAACTGCACGTTTTGCGAATCGCACCTGTCGCAAGACGTTCTGCAACGACGCAGTCTCTGCGTTCTGGTTGAGAAAGGCAATCACACGCCGAACTTGGTAGTCCTTCACTACCCCACCAACGACGGCCGCTGCCATCGAGACGACGGCGAGGCTTGTGACGAGCACGATGTACTTGATTCGCGCACCAGCCACCAGCAACACACCCATTGCTGCAGCAACAAGAACAGTCGCCGACCCGAGGTCGGGTTCAACCAATACAAGCAACACCGGAAGACCGACGATGAGCAAGGACTGAATGAACCGTTCGTAAGAGACCACTTCTGTTGCGTCGTCGGCCAAGAAGCCGGCAAGCAACAGCAACACGGTGAATTTAGCAATCTCTGATGGTTGCACCGAGATGATTCCGAGGTCGAACGACAAACGTGCACCACCGCGCACTGCTCCGGAGACAAGCACCAGAACCAGCAACACCTGTGTGACGACGTAGAAGAACTCGGCGTTACCCCTCAACCTTCCGTAGTCGACTGCCATCACACCGACCATCGCGATGATGGCGAAAAGGATGAACACAATCTGTCGCTGGACTACCATGAACTCGTCTTGACCAGAGTTGATGAGGCGTGGTCGTGTCGCCGAATACACCATGAATACACCGATGACGGTTTGCAGAGCGACAGCAATCATCAATATCCAGTCGATGTTGCGACTGGGGTCGGCGTAGCTTCGTCGAACATTGCCGAGTCCTTGCCCGGGACGGCGCGTCAGTAACGGAATGGACATCAGTCACGCACCGAGGAGCCTGCACCGACCAAACACAATGGGTTCTCCATCATTTGTTCAGCTGCTGGTGTCACCATGTTCAAATCAAGCGGATCTGACGGCACAATTGCTGGGAGCTTGACGCGCTTCGCCAACGCAGTGAACAGACACTTCACAACAGGCGCTGCAGCACGCGAGCCAAAACCACTCTTCTCGAGATATGCAAAAGCGGAGTAAGGTTGGGCATCCGTCAGACTGAACGCACCGAAGGCTGACGAGTCATTCCAAGGAAGGTTGCCGAAACCTTGAGCTGTTCCGGTCTTGCCGGCGATTGGCAGCACACGTTTCGGATACGACTGAAAGAGTTTCTCTCCCGTAGTTGCGTGATAAAAGTCGAAACTCACGCCAGGTCCGTTGATGACTCGAGTGAGCCCTTTCACGATGGGGTCACGAATCTCGGATTCCATCGGCAACACGCGCACAAGCTCTGGTGTCGACATGTCTTGCACCACAACCCCTTTTTGCAAGTCGATGGTGCTCTTGTTCGACAACGGCGTGCCCGGAGCCCAGATTGCACGCACGACCTTGGGCTTCAGCACCGTGCCGCCGTTTCCAAGTGTTGCGTAGGCCACTGCCACCTGCAGTGGCGTTGCTGACAACAAACCTTGACCAATGGAGAACTGCACGTTGTCTCCAACATAGAAGCCGCGGCCTTCGTCCTTGCTGATTGCCCCTGCTTCAGCGAGTCGTTTCTTCAACTCCCTGTTCGGAACCGTGCCAACGAATTCGTAGGGAAGATCGATTTCAGTCGGTGACCCAAAACCAAATTTGCGCACCTCTTGCTCGAGCACTGGGGTGTTGCCACGCTCAGTGAAGATTTGTTCACCAATCTTGTAGAAGAACACGTCAGACGACACCGCAAGCGCATCTTCGATGTGAACCCGTCCGTACTTGCACGGTGCGCCGTTTCCGCAGTTTGCATTCTTGAAGACACACTTCACATTCAACTGGCAGCGTTCATCTGGAATGCTCTCGAGCTTGTAGGTGCCTTCATCTCGCAATGTGTAATCCGCACCACCCGGCAATTGACCCGAAGCCAATGCGGCATACGCAACGAATGGCTTGAATGACGAGCCCAAGTTATAGCGACCAGAGATTGCTCGGTTCACAAGAATTGAGCCATCCGGGTCCTTGGTGTTCGGGAATAACTGCGCAAACTTCTCTCCAGTGATGCCGGCGTTGAACCAGCGATTATCGAAGTTCGGATAGCTCGCCATCGCTTTCACTTCACCGGTTGCATGGTTGAGCAACACAACCGAACCGGCCGGTGCCTTGTAATACGTGATCGGTGGATACGCGGGGTCAGGTTCGCCATCTTTCAGAACTGTCGGTGCCTCTGTGCGTTGGCGAACGCGCAACTGAGTCTGCAGAGCTTGCTCGGCGAACTGCTGCATCTGAAGATCGATGGTCAGCTGCACGTCGTTTCCCGGAATTGGTTCACGACGGTCCAGTTGTCGCAAGATGCGACCACGGGAGTCCACCTCATACTTCACAAAACCAGGCTCACCACGCAGCACGCTCTCATACGTCTGTTCGACACCAAATTGTCCGACGCGCGCATCCGGGTCGTACCCGAGATTGCGATACATCTCCAGTTCGCCTTCTTTGATGGCCCCCAGAAAACCCACCACGTGAGAAGCAACTGGGGCGTACGGATACTCGCGACGCCAATCCTCGCGCACGTCGATCCCGGGGTAATCCTCAGCTCGCTCTCGTAAGAACATCACAAGGTCTTCTGACACGTCCTCTTTCAACGGCACGGGCTGAAGTTGGTCGTAGCGCTTGCTCTGGAATCGGTTTTCCAATTCCTGAATAGTGGTGCCCAGTACCCCATACAACCGATCCCACATCTGCTGTCGCGCAAGGTCGCGCTGGATGATTCGACGATCGAGAGTGATGGTGAGAATTCTTTCGTTCGTTGCGGCGATTCGACCCTTGATGTCGAAAATTCGACCGCGTTCTGGAGTCAGTTTCACTGTGCGGGTGCGTACCTCGCGAACGCGCTCTTGAAGGCCCTCGGCGTCGACGGTTTGAAGAAACCACACGCGCACAGTGAGGACGGACATGAGAACGAGTGCAACCGTCCCAAGAATTGCAACCCGTGAGCGCTTCGGCGGATTGTTCGGCATGTCAGATGGGAACCACTTCAGGATCCTTCAGGATCCACCGACACAATTTTTCGAAGGGCACACAGAGCGCCGCGTTCGTGACAGCCACGACAGCCACAATGACCACCACCCGACTGGTGAGGGCACCTTCGATGCCAACCATTGCGAGCGCAAGCGGCATGAGAACAGTTCCAACCGCACTTGCAACTCCGCCAAGCAACATGCGCGACCACCAAGTTGGCTCGTGGACGAACGTGTTGGCGAACCCTGCCAAATAACCAGCAATTGCAAACACTGTCGCTCCGAGGCCAAGCGGTGTCGTCAAGACGAGGTCATACATAAAACCAACGAGAAACCCGGCGATGGCACCGACTTCGCTACCACGGGCAAGTCCGCTACTTGCGGCGAGCACCAACATGATCTGCAAGATCACTCCGAATGGTCGAAGTTCATTCAGAACTGTGGTCTGGAAACCAAGCGCAACGAGACCGACAAGAAACAACCGGAACATTGGACGTTCGACCAATGTGATGAGGCGCGTCACGGTGATTGCCTCTCTGTAGCCGGGCGATACAGCAACACGCGTACAAAGTTCAATGACTGAAGCGACGCAGCAAGATCGACCTCCAGAATCGGACCAAGCGAACCCTGCCTTGTGACAACTCGCGACACCACACCCACAACGATGTCTGGCGGTGCCAACGAAGTTGCGCCACCAGCTGAAATGATCGGAGACCCGATTGCTATCTGCCCAAAGCGCGGCCGGTACTCCACGAATCGCACGATCGGGGCTTTACCGAGGCCTCTTCCTTCAAGTGCTCCAGTTTCTCTCAATGGCAAGTCAGCACCCGGCGGAACTGTCACTTGCGTTTCATTACCCTGACCAGGTCTTGTGTCATCTGGAATCGTGTTCAGGGCCGCAGTCGATTGAACCGGCACGGTGGAACCAGGAACGAAGCCCGGGATAGTGGGAAGCGTCGTGGTTGTCGTCGTCGTGGTCGATGTCGTCGTGGTGGAGGATGTCGTAGTGGTGGAATCGCCGACCAGAATTTCAGTCTCTGACGGGACAGTCGTTGCAGTCACTGGTTGATTGACGATCTTGACCGACAGCGAATAAGCAGGATCCGTGATGAGCATGACAACAGCACGGTCATTGAACACTTCGGTGACTTTGCCGATGAGACCGGCTGCGTTGAGAACTGGCATGCCGACGCGAATACCACAATTGCGTCCACGGTTGATCTCCACGGTCTGAGAGAAGTTCGATGGTGACTCTCCCACCACTTGAGTCGTGCACGAATCAATGCCGGCAAGTGTTGGCAATCCGTTCAGAGCAAGCAATTCCTGCGCTTCACGCACAGTCGCGATGTTCGCAATTGCCGCACCTTCTTGTCGGCCAACCAAGTCACGCAGTCGACGATTCTCGTCGGCAAGTTTGTTGTAGTCGGTGATGCCATGCCATACGTTTCCGACAGGTTCGGTGACCACGCGCACGACGCCTTCAACCGGACGAAACACCGAACCAAATGTTCGACGAACGAACGACACAGATGAAGAGCCGCGCATGTCGAGCGTGACCAGCAGCACTGAGGTCAACACCAAGAGGGCGATGACGCGACGTCTCGTGAACGAGCTACCCACTGGCCTCGATCACAGTTCGGTCTGCGACGACGACATCATTCCGCGCATCGCCTCGATGTTTTCCAGCGCCCGTCCCGAACCGATCACCACTGAATACAGCGGATCGGGAGCGACGTAACACGGCATGCCGGTTTCATGGGTGACTCGCTGAGGTAGTCCGGTGAGAAGTGCTCCCCCACCAGACAGATAGATGCCTCGATCCATGATGTCAGCAGCCAATTCAGGAGGCGTTCGGTCGAGCGTTGCCTTCACGGCGTCAATGATGGCAGCCACCGGCTCGGCGATGGCTTCACGCACCTGAGCACTCGTCAATTCAATGGTTTTGGGCAATCCGGTGACGGTGTCGCGGCCCCCGACGTCGGCGGTGAGCTCTTGCTCGACTGGCCAAGCCGACGCCATCTGAATCTTGATCTCTTCGGCGGTGTTTTCTCCGATGTCGAGACCAAATTGCATCTTCACGAATTGCGAAATCGCATCGTCGAGCTCGTCACCTGCGACGCGCACACTCTCTGACACCACGATTCCGCCAAGCGATATAACTGCCACTTCGGTGGTTCCACCGCCGATATCGACAATCATGTTGCCGCTCGGCTCATGCACCGGAAGATCTGCACCAATAGCAGCTGCCATGGGCTCTTCGATGATGAACACCGGTTTACGAGCACCAGCGTATTCCGCAGCGTCTTGCACAGCTCGCTGCTCAACACCTGTGATGCCAGACGGTACGCAGATAACCATTCGAGGCTTGCTCCATCGGCTGCTCGAGATGCGCTGAATGAAATATCGCAGCATTTTTTCGCACACGTCGAAATCTGCAATGACGCCGTCTTTGAGTGGTCGAACTGCACGAATGTTCGCAGGCGTTCTTCCGAGCATGCGCTTTGCTTCGTAACCAACAGCAACAGGTCGACCGTCCTTGACATCGACCGCAACTACCGAAGGTTCGTTCAACACAATTCCTTGACCTCGCACATAGACGAGCGTGTTCGCAGTACCGAGGTCGATCGCGATATCGCGACCAATCGAGAGCGGACTGTTACGTGCCATGTGACGTGTACGTACCGAGAGGTTGAGTTACTTCAGCGTCGGAAAGAAAATCGACAACTCACGAGCTGCTGACTCTGCTGAGTCGCTTCCGTGAATGAGGTTCTCAGTGAACAGCGTTCCGAGGTCACCACGAATGGTGCCGGGTGCTGCTGCGCGCGGGTTGGTGGCACCCATCATTGCGCGCACAATCTCCCACGTGTCCTCTGGCCCTTCCACCGCCAAGCTCACGACTGGTCCACGCGACATGAAGGACAAAAGGTCGGCGTAGAAGCCTTTGCCTTTGTGCTCTTCGTAGTGACGGCCGAGAGTGTCGGCATCGAGTGTGCGCAGTTCCATCGCGACGATACGAAGACCTTTGCGCTCGAGACGACCGAGAATTTCACCGACCAGTCCTCGTTCGACAGCGTCGGGTTTCAGAAGTACAAGGGTTTTCGTGGACATTCCCTCAGGCTATTGGTCGCGTCCACTCTTCCGGCAGTTGTCCCGAAAACACCCGATATAGCGCATTCTTTTTCGGGTGTCTGACTGCGTCGTAGTTCACTAGACGCACGCCGAGCGTCAGGGAAGCACTCGACGCAGATGCGGTCGCGCAGACCCCACGACATACAGCGAGCCGGTGACGAGAATGGCGTCCTCGGCCGTGGCGTCGCGCAGTGCACGAGTGCAGGCATCTTCAACTGTCTCGCAGACAACGACGTCGTCGCACCCCATCGCTTGAGCCGCCGCGGCTATGGCTCGCGACTCACACGCACGAGGTGAGGGGGCCGTGCACGTGATGACCACATCGAATTCGTCAGCACGGAATGCAGCCAGCACATCGCCGATGTCACGCGGTCGAAGTGAACCCACCACAAGGATACGTCTGCCTTCTGGGTGGAAGTCGTTCATGAATACCGAAGCACACACGTCTGACCCAGCCGGATTGTGTGCTCCGTCAAGAATCACCAAAGGTTGGTGAGAAATGATTTCGAAACGACCAGGTACGACCACTGACACCAATGCTTCTTGCAACACCTCGAGTGGAAGTGGTGCGTCGAAAAACTCTTCAACAGCGGCAATCGCGATAGCTGCATTATCACCCTGGTGCTGTCCGTGCAGTGGCAAGAACACGTCCTCATATGCGGCCCTCTGCGTCGTGACGGTGAGTTGTCGTCCACCGACCGCAAGAAAGTTTTCGCGGACATCAAACTCTTCTCCACGCAAGACGAAGCGACCGTGCGGTTCCT
>JBJTGC010000168.1:0-7652 GCA_046093725.1 Actinomycetota bacterium | reverse complement strand
AGCCAGGGCCGACGGTGCTGTTGCGCGGGGATATGGACGCACTGCCAATGCCTGAAGACACTGACATCGATTTCAAGTCGAATGTCGATGGAATGATGCACGCCTGCGGCCATGACCAACACACGGCCATGCTCGTCGGTGCTGCAAAAGTGTTGTCCGCACGAAAAGCTGACATTGCAGGCCGTGTGCTCTTCATGTTCCAACCTGGTGAAGAAGGCTTCGGCGGAGCCGAGTTCATGCTCGATGAAGGCATCTTGAACGTGCCGCACCTTGCCGACGGATCTGAGTCACCAGTGACCGGCGCGTTTGCGTTACATGTGTCGACGAACATTCCAAATGGCATGCTCGCCATCAAGGGTGGTCCGACGATGGCGTCAAGCGACACACTTTCCATCACCATCACTGGTCGTGGTGGACATGCTAGTTCTCCTCACTTCGCACTCGACCCGGTACCCGTCGCATGCGAAATCGTGCAGGCACTACAAATCATGGTCACGCGCCGTCTCGACGTGTTTGACCCAGGTGTTGTCACCGTCACCACCATCAGCGCCGGAACTGCGAGCAACGTCATCCCAGAATCGGTTGTCATCAAGGGAACAATCCGTGCCGTGAGTGAAGGAACACGCAACAAGATTCACGACAACATCCGTCGCCTTGCCGAAACCATCGCCGCTGCACACGAAATGAGCGCACACGTGGAACTTGGTTGGGGCTACCCAGTCACCGTCAACGATGCAGACTTTGCAGATTTCGCGTTCGATGTTGCAACCGCACTCGTCGGAGACAAAGCCGTCATCAAGATGCCAGCACCTGTGATGGGCGCTGAAGACTTCAGCTACGTGTTGAACAAGGTGCCCGGTTCCATGATGTTCCTTGGTGCATCACCTGATGGCATCGACCCGCGCACCGCACCACCGAACCACAGCAACCGTGCAGTGTTCAACGAAGCCACAATGAAGAACGGGGTTGCGATGTACACATCGATGGCGCTGCGCCATCTTGGTGTTCCGCTCTCGTAAAACAGTCAGTTACGTCGCGGTCATTGCGTCAACGACCTGAATGACCGAACCCACCGCCACGGTCGTGTCCGCCAAGTTCATCGACCACGACCCATTCGACGTTTTCCACTTTTTGCACCACGAGTTGAGCGATGCGATCGCCCCGCGACACGCGATATGGCCGCGTTGGGTCGGTGTTGAGCAACACCACTTTCAATTCTCCGCGATATCCAGAATCGATAAGACCTGGCGCATTCACCACACTGATGCCGTGATTCAGTGCAAGTCCGCTGCGTGGCAACACAAACCCTGCGTAACCCTCGGGTAGTGCAATGGCGATACCGGTTGCCATGAGCAATCGACCGCCTGCTGGTGAGATGACACCGTCATATCGAGCGTGAAGATCAGTGCCTGCGTCTCCGTGGCTTGCCATACGTGGCAATGGAAGGGATTCGTCGAGTTGTTTCAAATGAATCGCAACCATCACCCTCACGCTAGGCAGTCCAATCCCCTCTCTCCCAGACAGGCGACCTAGATTGTCTGGGTGCTGATTTGGATGGACCTCGAAATGACCGGTCTCAATCCTGAAGTGCACACCATCGTGGAAATCGCCACCATCGTCACCGACGATGACTTGAATGTGGTGGCCGAGGGCCCCGACCTGGTCATTCATCAACCAGACGACGTACTTGCCCACATGGAGCCCATCGTCGTAGAGATGCACACCAAGTCAGGTCTGCTCGAGGCCATCAAGTCGTCCACCGTGTCACTCGACGAGGCCATGACTCAGACTCTCGAGTTCATTCGCCAGCACAGCCCCGAGCCAAACAAGATTCCCCTCTGTGGCAATTCCATCGGCACTGACCGTCGCTTCCTCGCCAAGTACATGCCCGACATCGAAAATTGGTTGCACTATCGCTGCGTTGATGTCTCGAGCGTGAAGGAACTGGTGAAGCGTTGGTACCCCGGTCTTGAACATGCTCGACCGTCGAAGGGTGGCACACACCGTGCACTCGACGACGTGAAAGAGAGCATCAACGAGTTGCGCTTTTATCGCGACAAGATCTTCAAGGAGAAAAAGTCGTGAGCACCGAAGCACCGCGCCCGTTGAAGCAAGAACAAATCGAAGCAACGGATGAAATCACCGAAGTTGCGCCCGGCATCTTGCGCACCATGTTGCCCATCGACTTCACCGGCCTTGGGCATGTCAACATGTACGTGCTCGAAGATGAACGCGGCGTCGCAGTTGTTGACCCAGGTCTTCCGAACAAAGAGTGTTGGGTTGCCATCAAGCAACGTTTGAAGAACATCGGTGTGCCGATGCGTCGTGTGCACTCCATCATCGTCACGCACAGCCACCCCGATCATTTCGGTGGGGCCGAGCGCATTCGCGACAAATCAGGCGCCGACGTCGTGGCGCATCGCTTGTTCCGGTCGTGGTGGAACCCAGACGAGCCCGGCGATCTCGACCCCGAAGAGTTGGCGCTGTACAGCGCTCGTCCGCGTGAGCATGTTCCGTGGGGCGGGCCCGACATGGACATTCCGTGGAAGCGTCGCTTCCCGATGAACATCATTCGCCCGCCACATCGCATGGTGCCAATGCCCACGCCTTCCATTCGTTTGCGCGAACACGACACCATCAAGTTCGCTCGTCGTGAATGGTTCGCCATCCACACGCCCGGTCACACCGAGGACCACCTGTGCTTGTTCGATCCGGAAGAGGGTGTGCTCATCACCGGCGACCACGTGCTGCCAACAATCACCCCACACGTGCCTGGTTTGTCCGCTTCAGATGACCCATTGAGCATGTTTTACGCCTCACTCGACAAGGTCGGTCAACTTGGTCAGCAGGTGAAAGTGGCACTGCCTGCACATGGCAACCCTTTCCACGACATCTCCAAGCGCACAGAAGAAATCAAAGAACACCACGATGATCGTTTGCAACGGTTACGCGATGCATCCAGCACCCTGAACAAGCCAGCCTCAGTGATGGAGTTCGCCACGTACCTTTTCTCACCACGTGCTCAAGGCCCGATGGCACACAGCGAAACGTATGCCCACCTTGAACACCTGCGCTTGCGTGGTGAATTCGAATGTCGTGACAACAACGGCATTCTCGAATACGTGCTGTCGTAGTTGCTGCTCGCTAGCGCGAGCCAAGCCACATTCCAGCTTGCACGTTGCCATCGGCTTCAACAAGCAATGTCACTTCGCTCGGTGATACATCGAAACGATGCACTTCAACATGTGCACCTGGTGTGATGCCATCGTGATGTTCCACTAGGAAGCGCACATTTTCGCGCAAATGACGACTTGCGATCATCTGCTCTTCCATGATTTCCCAGTACGCCGCGTTGTTCATGTGCTCGAGTGCATCGAAGTCTGAAAAACGAGTAACCCAGGTCGACGACGTGTGCGGTGCACCACTTGCTCGCACCACACTTGGTTTCACCACTTGACGTGCACCAACTTCGCGTCCGCCAGTAGATGTGCCCCATACGTCGTGCAACGTTGGCGTGAGGGCTTTTGGCCGCATCGTCTTCATGTCAATGTGCACCCAAATCGCAGACGCATCGACGAGTACTCGCCCCGATTCATCACTCATCTGCGTGCGTCGCTCGGCCCAGTGCGATCCAAGACCAGCAACCCATGTTGCAAACGACAGCCGTTGTAAGTACGTGGGAAATACGTGCACATCAATCAGCGTGCGACGAACTACCCATCCGTGCAGATCGTTGCCAGTAACCCCGGTGTCTTGTCCGTCATCTTTGGCAATGTCTTGCAAGTACCGCGCGAGTGAATCGAGCCGACACCTACCCCCAGGGCTTGCATCGCCAAGGCGCACAGGTCGCGTCGCACGAAACACTCGACCCGAGCTCGGAGGTGGCACGCATTCCAGTGCGGCCACTTTGTCCCTCACGGTCATGGCTTCGACCATAGAGCCCCATTCCCTGCATCGCACTCCTTACTCCATAAGGGTTTGCCGGCTTTGTGGAAAAACCGCTTGCCAGACCCCCTGAACCTGTGCTTGAGTAGGCGGCTCATGAGTACGAACGCCGCTGCAACAACCTTCTGGTCCACGGGTAGCCCCGTGGTCGTTGCTGCGCGCGCCTTTGCCTATGCCGTGGCCTTTGCGACCGCGACGTATGCCATGTGGTTTACCAAGCCAGTGGCAACGCAGCATTCAAATAAGCGCACTGCCCGGCACCTCACGAAGGCTCAGATGTAGCGACAAGCTCCATACAAGCCACAGAGGCCGCCGGGTTCCACGAACCGGGCGGCTTTTTTGTTGCCCAAAAACAGTCTCAAAGACAACCAATGAGAAAGAAGACACCATGTACACAGCAATCAACAAAGAAATCGGCGGAGTTGCTCTCCGCGAAGAGCCGGCGCGCTTGTCGGCTCTGCGTTGCAGCGACGCCAACGGCACGTTGTCGTACCTCTTCTTCTCAGAGGAATACGTCGATATCCAGCGTGCCAAGGCCATCTGCGCCAAGTGCACATCTGCGCGTGACTGTCTCCAAGGTGCCCTTGAACGGCTCGAGCCGTGGGGCGTCTGGGGAGGTGAGTTGCTTGAGATGGGACGCGTCGTGGCCGTGAAGAAGCCACGCGGACGTCCACCCACAAAGTCGCGCCCGGTCATCGAGATCGACGAGGTACCCATTCCTCGTCACCTCGTAGCCTGACCATGTGAGAATCCGTCGGAATCTCCTTGTCTGGTCCACCGTGGCGGCCCTTGTCGTCGCCATCGTCGGAGGTTGGCTCTTTAGCTCTGCCTCCGACGACGGCGTCGACGCCAATCTCACCAACCCCGGTGTGGTGCAAGATCCCACCATCGGCACCAACGCCGTCGCAAAAGGTGAGGCGCTCCCCGCCGTCAATCTGCCCTCGGTGACAACCGGCGACCTCACTGCCATCTTTCCTCAGGCTCGACCCCTCATCATCAATTTCTGGTTCTCCACCTGTGAGCCATGCCGTCGCGAAATGCCTGCACTTCAGGCTGTCAGCACTGAGTTCACTGGCGTGGTCGATGTGATCGGCGTGAATCCGAATGACTCTGCCGAAGTTGCCGCAAAGTGGGCCGCCGACATGGGTGTCACTTTCCCCTTGTACACCGACCGCAACGCTGATCTTCTGACGCAAGTTGGTGTCGGAACGATGCCCACCACATTGTTCGTGTCGACTGATGGAATCATTGTTGACACACACGCCGGTGAGATTTCTTCAGAGGAATTGCGCGCGGCACTCACGACGAACTTTGGCGTCAAGGCCTGACACATGCAAGGTGATTTCGCGTACAGCTTCATTCTCGGAGTACTCGCCGCGGTGAACCCATGTGGGTTCGTATTGCTGCCCACGTACCTCATGTATTTCCTCGGCCTCGAGAGCAACCGCGAGTCAACACAAACTGCATCGCTGCGGCGAGCCCTCACTGTCAGTGCTGCAGTCAGCAGTGGGTTCATCGCGGTTTTTCTTGTGGTCGGCATCATCACGCGACTCTTCACCACGATCATCTCTGACAACGCCAAATACGTCGGTCTCATTGTCGGCGTGGTTCTTACCGTCATGGGAGTGGCAATGCTCGCCGGATGGAAGCCAACGTTCATGCGACCATCCATCGCTGCAGAGCGCGACTCCACTGTGCGCGCGATGTTCGTGTATGGCATCGCATATGCCGTTGCATCGATTGGTTGCACCATTGGTCTGCTCACCACAGTTGTGCTCGGCTCGGTTGGGCGTCACGGCTTCGTATCCGGAGTAGCAAGCATCGTGCTGTATGGGCTGGGAATGGCCTTGTTCGTCACGGCTCTCACAGTCACGCTCGCCACTGCACAACGAGGTCTACTCACACTTGCGCGCAACAGTCTTCGTTACATCGACAAAGTGTCGGCGGTGTTCATCACGCTCGCTGGTCTCTACCTCACGTGGTACTGGTACGGCGCGGTTACCGAACGTTCGTCCGATTCGGTTACCGGAACTGTCGAAGACTGGCAGTCCTCAGTCACTTCGTTCTTGCAAGATCAAGGGGCCCGGCGATTGGCGATTGTTTTTGCCGTGATTGTTGGACTTGCTGTGGTCAAGGTGCGAGTCGCGACATCGTCCACGAATCGCGATCGCGTTCGTACCTGAAGCGATCGTGAAGTCGACTTGGGCGACCCTGCCAAAACTCAATTGACACCGGAATAAGGCGCCACCCGCCCCAGTTTTCCGGGCGTGGAACATTGTGGCCCTCGAAACGTGCGGTCATCTCCGCCACCAGTGCTTCAAGTTCCTCGCGGTTGGCCAACACACGACTCTGTGGTGATGCCCACGCACCAATTTGCGACGCACGTGGCCGACTGGCGAAATAGTCATCACTCTCGGTTGCAGACACCTTCATGATGTTGCCTCGTACTCGTACCTGCCTATGCAGGTCGAGCCAGGCAAATACCGCTGACGCCACAGGGTTTTCTTCCAACTGCGCGCTCTTTGCACTGTCATAGTTCGTGTAGAACACGAATCCACGTTCATCTGCTGCGCGTGCGAGTACCACTCGCGAATCTGGTGCACCGCTTGCATCGACTGTGGAGAGTGTCATTGCATGTGGCTCAGATATGCCCGCTTCTTCGGCTTGCGAATACCAAAGATTGAATTGCGCGAAGGGGTCGCGATCAAGGTCACCCACGTCGAGCCCCGCGGTCTCATACTGAATGCGACGGTCTCGGATGCTCATTTGTACGTCCGTTACTTCGATGCGATGGAGGTGGCACCCCGCATGTACGGACGAAGCACCTCGGGAATACGCACCGAACCGTCGGGTTGGCGATGGTTCTCACAAATGGCTGCCCACACACGCGGTACTGCAAGTGCAGAGCCGTTCAATGTGTTGGCAATTTCTGTGCCCTTCTGACCATGGCGCTTGAAGCGAATGTCTGCGCGGCGTGCTTGGTAATCACTGAACCAGCTCACAGAACTGACTTCCAACCATGCATCGCAACCTGGCGCATACACCTCAAGGTCGAAACTGCGATGGTGGCTACCACCCATGTCACCAGTGCAGATTTCGATGATGCGATACGGCAACTCGAGGGCTGCAATGAGCGCTTCTGCCCGACCAACTAGTTCTTGCAACAACGTCGGCGACTGCTCTGGTGTGGCGATAGCAAGAATTTCGACTTTGTCGAACTCATGCGCACGCAACATGCCGCGCGTGTCGCGTCCGGCTGACCCGGCTTCACGTCGGTAACACGGTGTGTATGCCATGAGGCGTGCTGGCAATTGTGCTTCGTCGAGTACTTCACCGGCATACAGCGAGGTCAGCGGCACTTCAGCAGTGGGAATGGTCCAGAGGTCGTCACGTTCAATGGCAAACGCGTCATCGGCAAACTTCGGCAAATGGCCGGATGCAGTGAGTGTTGCGGTGGTGACAAGTGATGGCGGACGAATTTCCTCGAACGCGTCTGCATTTTGATCGAGTGCGAACTGACACAAAGCACGGGCAAGTGTGGCGCCGAGTCCGCGTTGCATGGTGAACATTGCTCCGGCAATTTTCGTGGCTCGTTCGTTGTCGAGAATGCCAAGGGCAGTTGCCGTTTCCCAGTGTGGAACACGTTGGTGAGCTCCGAAGGCTGCTGGCATGTTGACCGGCCCCTTGATGACAGGGTTGTCTGCATC
>JBJTGC010000167.1:0-2442 GCA_046093725.1 Actinomycetota bacterium | reverse complement strand
ATTGAGGGCCTTGCGAATGTCGGCACTGCGGCTTCGAAACAGTGTGCAGCGACAACAGTTGCATGCGTGCCGTTTAGCCTTGACTCAGTGAATGTCACCATCACCGACACCACGGGTTCGCTCGATGGTTTGGTTGGCTCTGGCACCTACTCGTATGCCGATACGTTCCAGCTGACTGGCATCACGGGCATGGTGGACAAGTTCACCGCCACAAAGAAGGCGCTCGGACTTGGAATTCGAAACAGGCCTCAGGCTGTGGCAGATACCGCAGCGATGAAGTTGACCTTCGCTGAAGGCTCAGGCAAGTCGACGATTCTGCGTCCGGCGCCACTGAAGGCTGGAGGACAGGGCATCGTGACGGCAGGTGAGGGGGTGCATGTCGCGACTGTTGCTGGTGCGAAGTGTTCGGTGACGCTCGCAAATGGCGCGAAGAAGTCAACGCTCACAACGACAGCTGGCGCTGATGGGGTGGCCGTCATTGACTATTCGGCAACGAAACTGAAGGCTGCTGCAAAGAAGATTGGCGCGGTGAAGCGGGGGCGAACGCTACCGAGCGTCACCGTGAGCGCTGCGTGTTCTTCTGGCACCACGGTGATTCCGACCGTTAGCGAAAAGGTACAACTCGCTATCTGATTCCGAGAATGTCTCGGGTCTCATCGTGAGTGGCAACAGAGTTGCCGCTTCTGAGAATTGCTTCAACAGCTTCAGTGACTAATTCGGCATTGCTCACGTGGCGTTCGCCTTCGTAGTCTTCCAACCCGACTCGTAGATGACCGCCACGTGCGAGTACCTCGTCAGCAAAACCTGACTGCACAATGTCGCCGCCAAGTACCGCGCACGCCCAGGGCAACTGCGAGTCAGCGAGGAGATCGAGATACAAGTTGAGTGCTTCTGGTGACGGAGGGTGCCCGAAGGGTTGGCGGTCGGTACCGAAGTACAACTTCACGAGCGCTCCAGGCGCCAACTGACCTGAACGTGCGTACGCAGCGACAATTCGCACGTAGCCGGGTTCGAAACAGGAAATGCTTGGCGCAAGGTGAAGGTCACGACATCGGCTGTTGATTGTTGCAATGTCTCGTGGTGAGTATCCGTACAGAATGCCAGAGCCGGGTGCACCCTCATCTGTTGGTCGCCACAACAATGTGGAACCGGGGTCGAGCAGAGCCATGTCGATGAGCCCCATTTCTGCGAGGTGCTCGTGGTGTTCCCACATCTTCACGCCGTCGGCGAGGTGGTACGCATTGGCAGTCGGATACATGAGTGCTCGCGGGAACTTGCGTTGAAGTTCAGTGAATACCTCGGCACTGCGACGTGCCATCGACTGCGGTTCTTTGTCGGGAAACGCTCGAAACTCGTCGTGGTGATGGAAGATTGATGCACCCAGGGCAAGACACTCGAGGCCATCACTGATCAACTCGTCGATGCTGATGGGAACGAGAGGTTGCTGTTCTTTTCGCGTTGGTCCATTGACCGCGACCTCAAGGATGACCGGTCGCGACATGTTCAGCGTGGGTTCGGGTGATGGCAGGCGACGAAGTGTCCCGCGGCGACTTCACGAAGCTCAGGTTCTTGCTGAGCGCAGAGTTCAGTGGCTGCTGGGCAACGAGTGCGGAAACGGCATCCGGATGGAGGATTCATCGGTGACGGAGGCTCACCCTCAATGGTTGCCTTCGCGCGACCACGTCGTGGGTCTGGCACTGGAACCGAACCAATCAGTGCTTTCGCGTAGTGATGTGCCGGGTTTGCGTACAGGGCATCTGGAGGCGCAACCTCGCACACCTTGCCCAAGTACATGACAAGCACACGCGTGGACACCTGCTTCACAACTGATAGGTCGTGCGAGATGAAAATCATGGTGAGACCGAAACGATCCTTCATGTCCTGTAGCAAGTTCAGAATTTGAGCCTGAATCGACACGTCGAGTGCAGACACGGGTTCATCACAAATCAATAGTTCGGGGTCGAGTGCAATTGAGCGGGCGATGCTGATGCGCTGGCACTGGCCACCGGAAAATTCCCACGGACGGCGATCTCGCACGACAGCTGGGTCGAGGCCAACAGCAGTGAGAAGTTCATTGACTCTCTTTTCGCGTTCCGCATCATCACCGCGGCCCCACACCTTGAGGGGTTCATCCACAATGTTCTTCACCTGAAGTCGTGGGTCAAGCGACGAGATCGGGTCTTGGAAGATCATCTGCATGCGCGGTCGTACCCCTCGCAATGCAGAGTCGTCGAGCGAGGTGAGCTCGTCTCCACCTAGCTTCACCGAACCGCTCGTTGGGCGCGGCAATTGCAGAATTGCTTTGCCGAGCGTGGACTTGCCACAGCCCGACTCGCCAACGATGGCGAGTGTTTCACCGCGAAGCACGTCGAAGCTGACACCTGCGACAGCACTCACGACGGTCTTTCGACCTGCTTTGTAGTTCATGACGAGGTCATTGAC
>JBJTGC010000166.1:0-3722 GCA_046093725.1 Actinomycetota bacterium | reverse complement strand
GCCAGCGCCCGTCGTTGGTGCGAAGTGACGCAACGAGGAATTCACCGTTCTGCACAGCGGCGTCGCTCCAGTCATCTCGGTTGAAGGCCGCAGCCGCTTCGCAGAGACTCGAGAGCATCATCGCGTTCCACTCGGTCAGCACCTTGTTGTCCAGACCGGGTCGCGGTCGCGTGGCCCGGGCGGCGAACAACTCTGTGCGCGAGTTGGCGAGGTGACCGGGAAGAAGTGGTTCGTTGCGATGTGCAATGCGGTTGGGAATTGATCGCCCTTCGAAGTTCCCGGCCTGAGTGATGTCCCACCACGCGCATGCCTCTGGTGCATCGTCGCCGAGCACGTCGGCCATTTCGGTCGCTGTCCATGTGTAAAAGGCGCCTTCGTGTGAGTGGCCTTCCTGGTCGAGTGAATCTGCATCCTCGGCGCTGTAGAAACCTCCGTCTCGATGACGGAGATCACGCAGCACATACGTGACGAGTTCTTCAGCCACGTAGCGGAAGTCATCGATCTTGAAGACTTGCCATGCATGCACGTACACCCGAAGTAGCAGTGCTTGGTCGTAGAGCATCTTTTCGAAATGCGGAACGAGCCATTTCTCGTCGACGCTGTATCGCGAGAATCCGCCTCCAAGATGATCGTGCATCCCTCCGGCCGCCATGGCCCTCAGCGTCGTGCACACTGCAGTTTCGATATCGCGCGCCTGCTGAGCAGTGGAGGAGTTCTGCTCGGCCACTGATTGAGCAGAGAGTTCCAAGTAGGCGCGCATCAACAGATCGAGAGCAAACGTCGACGGGAATTTTGGCGCAGATCCAAAACCACCCCATTCAGAGTCGAAGTTGGACAACAAGGTCTGCACGGCGAGCGACAATGCCTCGCGCGGTTTGTCATCAGTCGTCGGTTTGATGCTCTCGGTGCGGCGAAGAGAATCAAGAAGAGCATCCACGTTGTGGCGCACGTCTTCTGGCTTGTTGCGCCAGACGTCGTCGATTGCGGCCATCAACTGGAGAAATGTGGCTTTCGGGAAGTAGGTCCCCCCGTAAAAGGGTTCGCCATCTGGTGTGAGAAACACAGTCATCGGCCAACCGCCACGCCCGGTCATCGCCTGAACTGCGTCCATGTAGATCGCGTCGACATCTGGACGTTCCTCTCGGTCCACCTTGATGTTGACGAACAGAGCATTCATGACCGAGGCAACGTCCTCGTCTTCAAAGCATTCATGTGCCATCACGTGGCACCAGTGGCAAGCCGAATACCCAACTGACAGAAGTATCGGCACGTCGCGTTGCTTCGCTTCAGCGAACGCGTCTGCACCCCATTCGAACCATGAGACCGGATTGTCCTTGTGCTGGCGCAGATACGGCGACGCCGACGAGACCAGACGGTTGGTCATGACGTGGCGCTATGCACCGACGGCGTGATATCCGCCATCGACGTGGATGATCTCACCGGTCGTGGCAGGAAACCAATCAGACATGAGCGCCACACAAGCTCGTGCGACTGCGTCGGCGTCGTTCACATCCCATCCAAGTGGTGCGCGGTCATCCCAGACGTCCTCAAACTTCTTGAACCCAGGTATCGACTTCGCCGCCATCGTGCGAATCGGCCCGGCAGCGATGAGATTGCAACGAATTCCGCGCGGACCAAGTTCTTTTGCGAGATAACGACTGGTTGATTCGAGTGCTGACTTCGCTACACCCATCCAGTTATACGCCGGCCATGCGACGGTGTTGTCGAAATCGAGCCCCACGATGGAACCGCCCTTGCTCATGAGAGGAAGGAACGCATCGGCCATTGTCTTGAGCGAGTACGCGGAAATCTGCATCGCAACGGCAACATCACTCCATTGGGCCGCAAGAAAGTCATCACCGAGGCACACCTCGGGCGCAAATCCGATGGAGTGCAACACGCCATCGACGGCGCCCATTGACGATGCAACCTGCTCGCGCACCGATGTGATGTGCTCGTCGACTGTGACATCAAACTCAAAGACATCTGCCGGAGTGTCTAAACGTCGAGCAGTTCGTTGTGTGAGAGAGAGTGCACGGCCCGCACCAGTTAGCACGATGGTCGCGCCTTCGCGCTGCGCCATTTGCGCGACTCCGAAGGCGAGTGACGCATCGGTCAGTACGCCGGTGATGACGAGACGCTTGCCGTCGAGGATTCCCATGCATCTGACCGTAGTGGGGAAGGGGCGTTTGTGTAAGGCTCTCATCCATGCGTATCGGAATCCTCGGAGGAACTGGTCCTGCCGGAAGTGCATTGGGCGCCAGGTTGGCGTCAGTTGGCTATCACGTCGTGATTGGCTCTCGGTCGAGGGAGCGAGCGCTTGAAATTGTCAATCAGATGAAGGACAAGTGGCCTCAGCTGGGCACGGGTATCGAGGCCGGAGACAACAACGCGGCAGCTTCTTGCGATGTCGTGGTGTTGGCAACTCCATGGGACTCAGCGGCCACAACTGCCACCGAATACGAAAATCAATTGGCCGGGAAAGTTGTCATCAGCATGGCGAATGCTCTGGTTCGAGTTGGCCATGAGTTTCAACCGCTGCTGCCCCCACGCGGAAGTGTCGCGGCACATGTGCAAGCGGCAGTACCTCGTTGCCGAGTTGTCGCTGCGTTCCATCATCTTCCTGCAAAGGAACTTGGCCATCTTGGGTCACCAATCGACAGTGATGTGCTCATTTGCTCGGACGATGCAGACGCCATCGTCAAGACGGCCGACATCGTGTCGCAGATACCAGGGTGTCGTCCGCTCGATGCAGGCGAGCTTTCGAACGCGACAGCAATCGAAGCCTTTACTGCGGTGCTCCTTCAGTTGAACATTCGATACAAGACGCGTGTCGCACCCAAACTCACGGGTATCAAGGGAGATCCGCGAGAGGCACGCCCGTCCTGACGTGAGTCACCGATGACAATGCGTCTCTATGACACCTCGCGGCGAGACATCGTCGCCTTCGAGCCCGGCCCGACCGTGCTGATGTACACGTGCGGTATCACTCCGTATGACGCCACTCACTTGGGGCATGCTTCGACTTTCGTGTTTTACGACGTGTTGCAGCGACGTCTGATTGATTTGGGGCACCAAGTGCGGTGCGTACGCAACGTCACTGACGTCGACGATCCACTCTTTGCGAAGGCACGTGAACTGGGGGTGCACTATCTCGATCTCGCAGCCGGAGAGGAGAGTCGGTTCAACAGAGACATGGAAGCACTCGACACCTTGCCCGTGTACAGCGCACCGCGAGCATCGTCAGCTATCTCCGACATCCGAGGCTTCATCGGCATGGTGCTTGATCGAGGTTTTGCTTATGCCGCTGGTGGGTCGGTGTACTTCGATGTCACCAAGTTCGATTCATTCGGATCGGTGTCGAATTATTCGCAAGAGCAGATGATTGATTTCGCTCGTGAGCGCGGAGGCAACGTCGATGACCCGCACAAGCGGCATCCACTTGATTTCGTGTTGTGGCATCCGTCTGCCGATGATGAACCAAGTTGGGATGCTCTGTGGGGTGCTGGTCGACCGGGATGGCATATTGAATGTTCCGCGTTGGCACTTCGCGAGTTGGGAACCACCATCGATCTCCATGGTGGAGGTAGTGACCTCATCTTTCCTCATCACGAATGCGAACGAGCACAATCCGAAGCAGCCACAGGTCAGCCTTTCGTGAAGCACTGGATGCACGTCGCCATGGTGTTCAAAGACGGTCACAAGATGTCAAAGAGTCTCGG
>JBJTGC010000165.1:0-2168 GCA_046093725.1 Actinomycetota bacterium | reverse complement strand
GGGCCGTACATGTGGTTGATGCCGTGTTTGATGATGGCGGCGACTTCGTACGCAAATGACGGGTCATACGCACGGCACGCAGGAATTGCAGATGCCAAGAGGTGACTGTGTCCGTCTTGATGCTGTAGGCCTTCGCCAAGAAGTGTGGTGCGTCCGGCGGTCGCACCGAGCAGGAACCCACGTGTGCGTGCATCGGCCGCTTGCCACACGAGGTCTCCGGTGCGTTGCATACCAAACATCGAATAGAAGATGTAAAACGGCACCATCGGTACGCCTCGCACGGCGTAGCTGGTGCCAGCAGCAATGAAGCTGCTCATCGAACCGGCCTCGGTGATGCCTTCTTCGAGAATGCGACCCTTCGCAGATTCGGTGTATGACAACAGCAGGTCATGATCAACCGGTTCGTACTTCTGACCGTGAGCCGCGTAGATCTTGTGCTCTCTGAACAATGAATCCATGCCAAACGTACGTGCTTCATCTGGCACGATCGGAACCACGCGATCACCAAAGTTGTCGTCACGAAGCAAGTTGCGTAGAAGTCGAGTGAAGCCCATGGTGGTGCTGACGGCTTGCTCGCCAGAGCCGGCATCAAACTCGGTGAAGGCATCGGCACTTGGCAATGTCAACGGACGGCGAGTGCGCGTGGTGCGACGCGGGAGATAACCACCAAGTGCACGACGCCGCTCCTGCAAGTACTGATATTCGACCGAGTCTTCCGGTGGTCGGTAGTACGGCGGGTCTTCGGCTTCGATTGCTTCATCGGGAATTTCGTTTTCGAGATGAAGTCGCTCGCGAAGACGTCGAAGTTGTGCTGCATTCATCTTCTTGATCTGGTGTGTTGCGTTGCGGCCTTCAATGTCTGAGCCGAGTGTCCAGCCTTTGATGGTCTTGCACAAGATGGCCGTCGGTCGGCCAGAACCGAGATTCTCGACCGCGGCCCGGTATGCCGCATACAACTTGCGTTAGTCGTGCCCACCGCGCGGCAACAAGCGCAGATCGTCGTCACTCAAGTGAGACACCATTTCACGAAGACGTGGATCGGGGCCGAAGAAGTGATCGCGAATGTACGCGCCATCTTCGACGGTGTACCGCTGGAACTCACCGTCGAGGGTGGTGTTCATCTTGTTGAGCAACACACCGTCGACATCGCGGGCAAGTAGCTCGTCCCACTTGGAACCCCAAATTACTTTGATGACGTTCCACCCGGCACCGCGGAACACCGCCTCCAACTCTTGGATGATCTTGCCGTTGCCACGAACCGGACCGTCGAGACGTTGCAAGTTGCAGTTCACGACAAAGACCAAGTTGTCCAACTGTTCGCGAGCTGCAAGAGACAGCGCACCGAGTGTTTCTGGTTCGTCGGTCTCGCCGTCACCGATGAAGCACCAGACGCGACTCTGAGCAGAATCATCGATCTCGCGATTGAGCAGATAGCGGTTGAAGCGCGCCTGATAAATCGCGGTGATCGGGCCGAGCCCCATCGACACTGTCGGAAATTCCCAATAGTCAGGCATGAGACGCGGATGTGGATAGCTCGACAGCCCTGCACCGTTGCGTCCGATCTCGCGCCGGAAGTGATCAAGGTCGTCTTCGTGAATGCGACGTTCGAGATATGACCGGGCGTAAATACCTGGAGCGGTGTGTCCTTGGAAATAGATATGGTCGCCCACGTTGCCGTCGTCTTTGCCACGGAAGAAGTGGTTGAAGCCAATCTCGTACAAACTTGCGGAGCTCGCAAATGTCGAGAGGTGTCCGCCGATTCCCTCTGCATGGTGGTTCGCGCGCGACACCATGACTGCTGCGTTCCAGCGAATGTAGGCACGAATGCGACGTTCGATGTGGTCGTCACCTGGGAACCACGGTTCATGTTCGCGCGGAATGGTGTTCACGTATGGCGTCGACACTGTGGCCGGGAAGCTGACATGAGATTGCTGTGCCCGCTCAAGAAGACGCGACAGCAGGTAGCGAGCCCTGGTCTTGCCATGCGTGTCGACCACGGCGTCGAGCGACTCGAGCCACTCTTTGGTTTCGCCGGGATCAATGTCGGGGAGTTGATGCACCGAACCGTCGAAAATCATGCCTTTATTCTCGCATTTCTCAACGGTGCACCGTACGACGCAGGTCAATGCGTGACTGGTGCACCATTTCTGACCCTCGGTGTCCGACAA
>JBJTGC010000164.1:0-2159 GCA_046093725.1 Actinomycetota bacterium | reverse complement strand
GCCATAAGCAGAAGCAGTAACAGGCCCAAACTCTGGTGCCGATAGTGCCGGCATCTGCTCGAATGTTCCACCGGCGCTTGACACTGGCGTGTAGATGGTCACCGTTTCACTTCCCGAGTTGGCTACCGCCACCACTCCACTCGCGTTGACAGCGATGTCCAAGGGGTCTTTATCGGTTGAGAATAGCTCTTGGGTTACACCTTGAGCATCGATTGTGAACACCTTTTCAGCAGTGACACTCGTTACGTACGAGATGTCATTCAGAACATCAACGGCATATGGCAGACCAAACGCGAGCGGGAAAGTGACTGGTTCGTCTTTGTCATCGATGACCACGAGCTGTTGGGATTGGTTACAGACCACATGGACCTTGCCTGAACTTGTAACTGTTGCATCAGTCATTCCTGGACAGGTCTGCACTCGTTGCATGCCACCCATGGGAAGCCTGCGAACCATCACATCGTTCTGATCACGACGAACTCCGACAATTGCAGCGGAACCACCAACAAGATCGTTTCCAACATCACCGAATTCGTCCCAGATCATCGTCACAGTTCCACCATTCGCAAGATCAAATGACACCGGAGCATTTGCACCTCGAAGTGCTGCTACTGCAAACTGAGAAGACGCCACAGCAAGACGGTCGAGCTTCTTCGGAGCAATGAGCGTGTAGTCGACGAGTCCGTCTTTTCGGAATTTTGTCAACACGGTCGTGTCGTCTGAAGTAGTGAGTGCATACACATTGCCATTTTCGTCAATGTCGATATCCACGGGATCTATATCGAGATCTCCCCACGGCAACACATCACCATTCGGAGTGATCTTAGGAATCTTCGTACTCTGTGTTGACATCACATATGCGTTACCGTCTGCGTCAATCACGATTTTCTCTGGTGCGAATCCCACGGCCGCTCTCGTGATGGTTGGCTCGGCTATTGCTGAGTTGCGCTGACGTGAATTTGAGTCATCAGAGCCGCCGCATGACGCTGCAGTGACGACCAGTGCTACGAGCGCAATCCGCTTGACGAGAGATGTTGAGCGCATGGGTGAACCCTTTCGAGTGAGTTGCCACAGAAGACCCAGAAACCATAACTGAACAGCCGTTCAAGTTGCCGTCAGGTCCACCAGTGGCACACACCCCGGTGACATGACCCCGAAGAGAGGCATACGATGAGCATCAGCCAGTCCGATCGATACGACCTTCAGCGCAGCCTGCAGTCAGTCTTGGGAGAGAAGATGGGAAACACGCTCATGGAACACCTGCCACCCAGTGGTTGGAGTGACGTCGCCCGCACCCGCGATATCGACATGGTTCGCCAAGAACTGCGCAACGACATCGACATGGTTCGCCAAGAACTGCGGAATCTTGAGGTGCGCATGGACGCTCGGATGGACATGTTTGACCTGCAGTTGGCACAACTCAGCAAACGGGTCTCATACGCCATCACCACGGGCGTGGCCATGTTCGGCACTTTGCTCGCATTGCTCATTGACTTGCAGTTCTCTGTCTGAGCGTTGCCTCACTGAACGAACTGCTCTGACAGACCTCGTTGTTATGGTGACCACATGAAGTTGGGTCCTGGTCTTTCATTTTCTTGGAAACGCGCGCTTGGCGTCACCAGTGCGAAGCGCAAAATTTCACGCGCAACAGGCATTCCACTCACCCGCTCAGGCCGACGCAACAAACTGGGTCGCTGGCTCGGCATGAAATAGTGCGACGCCTAGCGCGCTCGGTGAGGTAGCCCGATTCGAACCGAGACGCCAGGCGAGAACTTCACATGTGGTTCACCCTGTGGTGACGTGAGGCCAGCTACTTCGAACAGATTGCTCTCCACTTTGTTGAGCGTCGCTGAACAGAGAGGCCAGCGCTCATGATCAACGGGTGCGTACATGAGGCCGCCAAAAAGTCCGCGTGAGTACAGACCCCAACGCGCTGAAAGAAACACGGAGAGATCGTCCGGTTCGCTGATCTTTTCACCGACTCGTACTTCGATGTTTGCATGAGCTCGTCGTGGCCATCGACGTTTTACCGAGGTTTTCAACACTCCGTCGCTCAACGTGTTGCTAGAACTCCCCCAGCAATATGGCAGCAGGTACGTGGAGCGAGCAACGACCGCTGGCAAGAGCCGGTTGATGTCGAGAGAGAAGAACCACACACC
>JBJTGC010000163.1:0-4289 GCA_046093725.1 Actinomycetota bacterium | reverse complement strand
GAAGGGCACATCGTCAACACCACGAGTGGCAACGGTGGAATTGCGCCAATGGCTGACACTCCGATCTACTCGGTGTCGAAAGCGGCAGTCACCACCATGAGTGAGGCATTGTTGCTTCATCTTCGTACTCGCAATACGAAGATTGGCGCGTCTGTTCTGTTCCCTGGCCCGGGCATGTTGAAGACCAAATTGTTTGAAGCCTGGGCAACGCGTCCAGCTGAGTACGAGCGTGAAAACCCTCGCACTGATGGCCATTTCACTTATGACGATGTGATGAACATCATGAAGGCCTCGAATGCCAACGTGAATGAGACCCCGCTCGAGTTGGTTGCTGACAGGGTGTACAAGGCCATCATCAACGATCAATTCTGGATCTTGCCGGAGAGCCCACAGACAGAAGAGACGTTGCGTATGCGTTATGAGTCGATGCGCGACCGCCGAAATCCCGATTACTTCCGTGAGTGGAAGCCTGAGGTCGCTAAGAAGAACTGATGGGCCGAGGGGCTACACCGAACGCAAGTCGGTCATAAACACTGGGTCGTCTTCGCGACCAGGCTGTGCGTAGTGCGCAGGTCGAGTCCAACCGCGTGCAGAGAGTTCGTCAGTACGCGTCCAATCAACCACCAGTACTCGAGTTGATATGCGCCATTCACCATCACGCTGTTCGAAGTCATCCACGTAGCGAACGCCAGCAACGAAGTCGATACCTACTTTGTCCGGAGTGGTATCACGACGGTGATGGGCGAGGGCATAGCTCTCCACGCGCGCCTGCAGTCCAGAGATGTCTACAAGTACATTTCCGATGAAGTGGCTGGTGGAGTTCCACCGGGACAACTCTCGTTCGAAGTGTTCGATTGCGCCATCGACACCACCTCGATAGTCGCCATGATGATCTGTGGCATCGGGGTGATAACACGACCTCACGATGTCCATTTGTCGACGGTCAATTCCGCGACAGTACGTGTAGAGAACGTGTCGAATGGCGTCAGTGTCGTTCACGTTCGCTGACCTTGCGATTCAACCAACGCTGGACAGCAGGGAGAACCGTCGAGAGCGCGATGATTCCAGCGAGCGTGACACTTGCACCTATGAATTTCTGTTCGCTGTAGATGAACATGACGACTCCACCACCAATAATCATGCTGAGCGCAGATGCGGCGAGTGTGAGTTTTCCAACCTTGGTGGCCGTGACTTTCGTGGTTGCAGTCGCAGCTGAGGCTGCAGTTCGATCGAGAGCACGTTCGGCCCAGGTGAATTCACGTGCGAGAACTGCGAAGCCGAGTAACACCACGATGATTCCTGGGCCGGGGAGCACCAGCATGGCGAGGCCCGCGCCGAGAATTGAGAAACCGACGAGTGTGACAACAAGTCGACGGGTGTTGCGCGCGATCCACCTCAGTTGATCGGTGACAGAGTGCAGACCAAAGGCCACGCCCTCAATCTAAGTGAACATGTAGCCACAAAATGAAAAGGCCCACCCTTTCGGGTGGGCCTTTTCGAGGACTCGAAGCTCAGCGCTTCTTGCCACCCTTCTTGGCGACCTTCTTCTTAGGTGCAGCCTTCTTTGCTGACTTCTTCGGAGCGGCCTTCTTCGCTGACTTCTTAGGAGCAGCCTTCTTGGGTGCTGCTTTCTTCGGAGCCGGCTTGGCAGGTGCTACTGGGCGCTTGGTGTTGATCTTTGGCGCCGCAGCAACTCCGAGAGCAATGCTCTTGAAGCCCTTCAGTGCCGTGATCTTTGCGACTGTCTTTGCCGCAATCTTGATCTGCTCGCCGGTGGCTGGGTTACGACCCATGCGCGCCGGACGACGCTTCTTTTCAAATTTTGCAAAGCCGGAGATGTTCACGACTTCACCCTTGGCAACTGTTGCCAGGATGACGTCGATCGTTCCTTCGACTACTCGGGCCGCTGTCTTGTTATCGACATCGGCGTGGATACCTACAGCTTGAATGAGATCACGCTTCTTCATGCGGACGAAGTTATTACACCCACACCTCCGAGTGGTGGATTTGAGCCCATTTCACGGGGCTTTTTTGTCCCTCGTGATTGTGTCCCTGTCAGGTGGGTGGGCGCATCTGGTCGCGTACGGTGACCACCGGTGGGTTGGTGAGCGAACGCCTCTGCCAATTTGCACCATCAACCACGAAAGTGTGGCCACTGACGAACTGGGCATAGGGCGATGCCAGAAACGTCGCTGCCCAGCCCAATTCGCGTAGCCGTCCCGTACGAAGGGCAGGTTGGCGGTCTCCTTTGTCGTCCAAACCTTTCAGATTGCCCTTGATGTCGGCAGTCATGTCTTCGTGGGGAAACAGGCCCGGCACAAGTCCGTTGACCTGAATTCCATATGGACCCCACTCGACTGCGAGCGTCTCGACCATGTTCTTGACGCCTGCCTTTGCTGCGGCCGAGTGCGCGAAACCAGGCCCGCCGGTCCAGGCGTAGGTGGCACCGACATTGATGATGGAACCCGACGTGCCGGCGGCGAGATGGCGGCGAGCGAACTCACGCGCACAAAAGAATGTGCCGTTCAGTGTGATGTCAACGACGGTCCGCCAGGCATTGGGGGACATTTCATCTGCGAGCACCGGAAAGTTTGCGGCCGCATTGTTGATGAGCACATTCGGCATGCCGAAGGCGTTGGTGGCTGCATCGAATGCGGCAGCGATGTGGTCGGGCTCGCGAATGTCGCAGGCCACGGTGAGCACTTTCGCACCGACATCTTTGATGGCCTGCTCACCAGCTTCGAGGTGGTCACTCTTACGACTGGCAATGACGATGTTTGCTCCGAGTCGCGCGAACTCAGTGGCAATTGCTTTGCCAAGGCCTGTGCCACCGCCAGTGATGAAGACGGTGCTGCCGGTGTACGTGCCAGATGGAAGTGCCGATGCACCGAGTGGGGGTGGCTCGGGGAGGCCGATTGGTGTGGGTCCGTCACTCATCAGCTGCCCGAATACTTGGGTGCGCGGTTTTCGGCACGTGCGGCGCGGAACTCGGCATAGTCCTCGGACTTGTTGATGAAAGTTTGGAAGACGTTTTCATCGGCCATTGATGTACGTACTTCTTGCTCGGAGAGATGTTGAATAACCTTGCGCGCCATTTTCACCGTGGCTTGGGGTGCAGCAGCAATTTTCTCAGCCATCTCCCGTGCAGTTGCATCAAGTTGGTCGGCAGGAACGATGCGAGAAATGACGCCGTGGCTGAGGGCCTCTTCTGCAGACATCACCCGCCCAGTGAGCACCATGTCTGACACCACGCCGTGTCCGCACATCTGGAAAAGGCGAGCGACACCACCGGTATCGGGAATGACACCATGGGTGACCTCAGGCAGCATGAAGCGAGTTCCCTCAGCCGCGATGCGAATGTCGCACAGCAGTGCACGTTGAAATGAACCGCCGATTGCCCAACCGTGAAACGGCACAATGATCGGAGCGTCAAGGTCGAAAATACGCAAAATTCCCTCGTGACCTCGGTTCATTAGTTCATGGTGCGTCATCTCGCCCGCTGAGTTTCCGATACTGCCGACATCGCGACCTGATGACCATGCCGTGCCGTCACCGCGCCAAATAATTGCGCGCACATCTTTTCGTTGGCGTAGTTCTGAAAGAACTGCGAAGAGCTGTGCATCCATGTCGTCGGTGAACGCATTCTTCTTCTCGGGATTGTCATTGGTGATGGTGGCGATGGCACCATCAATGTCGAGTCGTACTTTTCCACTCATGGTTTCCCACCCTAATGCCGGTGCGAGACACCCTCTTCCTAGGATGCGGATGTTGATTGAGAAGATTCGCGCTCTGTTGGCCAGGGCCAACCATCCCAACACGCCGTTGGCAGAGGCGGAGACGGCGCTCGCCCTGGCGTCGAAACTCATGCAAAAACACGGCCTCGGAGAAGGCGATCTTGCACCTGGGCCGGAGGACGACGTTGCTGTCACGATGCAGCGAGTGCGCGTCACTGGCCCGTATCGAGTTCAACGCACCAATGTGTTGTACGAGATTGCAAAAGTTCACTCGTGTACCGGCTACCGCGACTTTGACGATGACAATGCGTCGGTGTTCGTCGTGTTTGGTCGCGCATCAGACGTAAGGGCAGTGCGCACGTTGTTCGCCGCAGCCGATCTGCTCGGTGCGCGCACTCTGCCGCGAGGTTCACGGTCGGCACGCACCGCATGGTGGCAAGGGTTTCGCGAAGGCCTTGGTCAAGCACGTGCAACATCCCGAACCGCATTCCTGCACGACACGCCCGGAGCTGGCCTCGTACTTGCTGATCGCCTGTCGCGCGCAGAGAACGAGAT
>JBJTGC010000162.1:0-3300 GCA_046093725.1 Actinomycetota bacterium | reverse complement strand
CTTGCGCTCGGCGAATGTCTGGCCACAAAAACGCGGCATCGTGGGGAAGCACAAAGAACCTTCGACGTGGTCGGCATCCATGTCCTTCAGACGTTCCTTCGGGTCGTAACAACCAGGACGCATTTCGTCGTACGTGATGGGCGACAGGGTCATGTCGTCACGTTCGAAACCGACAGCGGCCACATGGCGCTTGTGCGGCTGAACGAGATCTTCGTAGAACCAAGTGTCGGCCTTCGGCTTCGAGTCATCCCATTCGATGTCGTACTGCGTGCCGCCCTTGTAGACCATCGCGCCGATACCGCGACGCTCGACGCGCGGAAGATCGGGGTGGTTGCGGAACTTCGGGTCGATCCAGCGCTCGAAAATATGCGGTGGTTCAACGACGTGATCGTCGACGCTGATGATTTTTGGAATCTCGCGTCCACTTGTTCTGTCGCTTGCGGTGTTCTCAGCCATGACTGTCCCTTCGCGCTAACCACATCCACCGAATCGTCGGAAATGCTTGTGGTTGGTACTTTCTGACACGGTATCAGAAACTTTTCTCGACCCGCTAGGGGAGGTGGCAACTACGTGCCCGCTAGTTCGGTAGGTGCGGGAGGATCTCGGCCCCCCATTTCGCCACGTTCTCTGCGAATTCAACAGGGTGTTCGCCCGCCACATTGACCACTAGCACTGTGACCCCTGCCTCAGCCAGTAGGTGTGCCTCGTCGATGACGGCTTGAGGTGAAGCGTTTTGGTCTCCGAAATGGGTCTGTTGTGCCGGAAGCATTGCAATGTCAAAACTCGACATGTCTCGGCCGGCCGCGGTGAGCAATTCATGTAACCGTTCGATACGCACTCGCAAGTCATCAACTGATTCCATGCCTGGAGTACCGAGAAATTTTGCGCTGGACTTCGGCGACGGCATTGGTGCCCAACCGTTGGCAAAACGAACTGCGCGTTCGATGGCCTTCATTGAGTTGCCTCCAACCCAAATTGGCGGATGCGGCCGCTGCGTCGGTGCTGGCTGCACGATGATGTTTTTCGCTGTGAAGTCGATGCCTTGATGGTCGAATGGCTCGCCTGACCATGCTTTGATCATCGTGTCGAGAGCATCGTCACAGCGTGCAGCGCGGTCATCAAACGGAACGCCGAGTGCGGCAAATTCCGACTGCAAGTACCCGGCACCGACACCCAAGATGAGGCGTCCGCCTGACAACACATCGAGACTTGCAACATTCTTTGCTGCAAGTAACGGATTGCGATACGGCAACACCATCAAGTTGGTGTGCACCTTCACACGTGATGTACTTGCGGCCGCAAAGCTGAGTGCCACGAATGGATCGAGCGTGGGGTGGCCCCCATGGGTCAGCCACTTGGCGTCAGGGGCAGGGTGATCGGTGGCAAACACTGCGTCAAACCCCGCGCTCTCCGCGGCGCGTGCAGTCAGCGCAATGCCTGCTCCAGACACGAATTGACCACTCGGATCGGGTCTGTCGATCGGTAGGCCTACGGAGACGCGCACGTGCTCACTATAGAGTCGTGCTTCGTGCACCGAGCCATGGCGCCGTTCGCACGCAGTTGTCGACTACCGAAAGGACATCACCCTGGGAGCACTCGACGGAAAAGTTGCCATCGTCACCGGAGCAGGTCAGGGCGTGGGGCGATGCCACGCAGAGTTGCTCGCTGCAGAAGGCGCGACAGTTGTGGTGAACGATGTGACCGATGCAGCCGACGACGTGGTCGCAGCTATCACGGCGGCTGGTGGCAAGGCGTCGGCCTTCAAAGGCAGTGTCGCGAATTGGGCAGACGCTGAAGAGTTGGTCAATGGGACCATCGCAAAATACGGAGACCTCGACATTCTCGTGAACAACGCCGGAATCCTTCGCGACGCGATGGTGTTCTCGATGACGGAGGAGCAGTGGGACATCGTCATCGACGTGCACCTCAAGGGACATTTTGCGTGTTCGCATTTCGCGGCGATGCATTGGCGAAACGCCGCCAAAGCTGCAGGCGAGGGTGGAGCATTGAAGCGCCGCAAGATTGTCAACACATCGAGCGAGTCAGGCCTCTTTGGCGGAACGGCCCAAAGCAATTACGGCAGCGCAAAAGGCGGCATCATCACGATGACCGTCATTCATGCACGCGAGCTTGGGAAATACGGCGTGGATGTCAATTGCATCGCGCCGCGAGCACGCACTCCGATGACCGAGGGCAGCCCGATGTTCGCCAAGCCTGAGTCTGGGTTTGATCGTTATGACCCGGCTCACATCTCGCCCATGGTCGGCTGGTTGAGCGCACCCGCATCTGACGGAGTGAATGGTCAGGTCTTCATTGTCACCGGTGAAGAGATTCACCGCATTCAGCAGCACATCGTCGCCACGTCGATTCGTGCAGGGCAGCAGCGTTGGACGCTTGATGGCATCACGGCGAACAAAGACCAACTGTTCGCTGGCATGTCTTCAACTGACGTGGCACCATTCGGCAGTTTGGCGATGTAACGATGTGTCGCTCACACGGCGACACACACACACGAAGATTGATCGTTACCAGGCTTCGCCGGTGACGGTTTGGAATATCAGGATTGCAAGCGTGCGCTTCATGTCGTCTTGCGACACCCCGCGTTGTTCGAAGATGTCGATGTAGGACACCAGTCGCTCGAGAGTGGCGAGAATCGCGCTGGCAGTTGCATACGGGCTGAGCTCTGTTGAGATGCGACCCGACTTCTGGTTGGCTTCGATCTTGGCGACCAATGCGTCGAGGAACGGCTTTAGTGCGCGTCCGCGAGCACGTCGGAACGCGTCGTCTCCTTCTTCTGCCTGAAGATTGCGTACTCGAAGAATTGCCGAGTGCCCCATCCAGTGTTCGATGAACTCACTGGCGAAGTCGAGGGCGTGCTGCTTTCCGGTGACCCCGGTCCAGTCGTGTTCGAGATGAGCAATCATCGGCTCTGCTTCTTCGCCGGCTTGACGGGCCAGCTGTAGCACTGCATCGGACACGTCGGAGAAGTATTGGTAGAACGTCGCTGGCGATGTGCGGGCTTCGCGTGTCACATCGATGACTTTCAGGTCGAGCGCGCTGCGCTCTTCGAGCAACTTTGCGGTGGCATCAAGCAAGCGCGTGCGAGTTTGCGTCGCACGTGTACCAATCACTCGACCATCGGTCGCTTGCACCTTGGTTCTCATAAGAATTGTTCGAGCAGGTGTCTCAGGAAGCCCCGTACACCGCGGCTGGTGCTGGGGAAGTGCTCAGCAGGTCGGCAACAACCGATGTGATTTCTTCTGGTTCGTAGCGAGCACCCTTGTCAAACGACACGCCGTG
>JBJTGC010000161.1:0-2501 GCA_046093725.1 Actinomycetota bacterium | reverse complement strand
TTGTGTGACGGTGTGGTGTCGTCGTGTTTTGCAATGACCGAGCCGGAGGTCGCCGGTTCAGACCCGACGCTCATCAAGAAGCATGCCATCAAAGATGGCGACGAGTGGATCATTAACGGTCACAAGTGGTTCATCTCAGGAGCGCGCCGCGCAAAGTTTGCGATTCTCATTGCGCGAACCGAGATGGATGTGCCACAAGGCTCCCGCGGTGCCAACACCGCTTTTCTTGTCGACCTTCCTGCAGAGGGTTGGAATGACGTGCGTGAAGTCGAGACCATGCATGGTTCAACTGGTCACAGTGAAATTGTGATGACAGACTTGCGGGTGCACGACTCACAGATTCTTGGTGGACGCGGCAACGGACATCGCCTCGGTCAATATCGACTTGGGCCGGCGCGTCTCGCTCACTGCATGAGATGGATTGCACAAGCAGAGTCTGCGCTCAACATGATGGTGGACCGGTCGCTCACTCGTTACTCACACGGGTCATGGTTGGCAGAGAAGCAAGGCGTGCAGTGGATGATCGCTGATTCGGCGATGGAGCTGTATCAGTGCAAGTTGATGGTGCTGCATGCCGCGTACAAGATTGATCGTGGTGATGACTTCCGCACAGAGGTGTCAATGGCGAAGCATTTTGTCGCGAACAGCCTGAACCGAATTATCGATCGCGCGATTCAAGTGCACGGAGCGCTCGGTTACTCGACTGACACGCCACTTGCAGGAATGTTGCAACATGCACGGTGGGCGCGCTTTGCTGACGGCGCTGACGAAATTCACCAGATGCGGATTGCAGAGAACACCATCAAGGCGTTCACCGACACTGGTTCTACGAAGAAGGCCACCGGTGACTTACCAATCTGACCACGCACCCCTGTTTGGGGTCTTCATGCCCCAAGGCTGGAAGATGGAGTTGGCTTCAATTGATGGGGCAGAGAACAAGTGGAATGCTGCTGTTGACGTTGCAGTGAAAGCCGAAGAACTTGGCTTCGACTCGCTATGGGTCTACGACCACTTTCACAACGTCCCGGTGCCGGCACATGAAGCCGTGTTCGAATGTTGGACAACTTTGGCCGCGATCAGTCAGCGGACAAGCCGCATCAGATTGGGGCAGATGGTCGGATGCAACAGTTATCGCAACCCAGGACTCTTGGCAAAGATCACGTCGACTCTCGATGTCATCTCTGGCGGTCGTGTGGAGTGGGGTATCGGAGCTGGTTGGTACGAGAACGAGTACCGCGGTTATGGCTACGAGTATCCGAAACCTTCTGCTCGTATCGGCATGCTGCGTGAGACAGTTGAAATCGTGAAGTCAATGTGGACACAGCGTGAGACCACCTACGACGGCAAGCACTACAAACTGGTGCGCGCCAATTGTGATCCGAAACCTTTGCAGCAACCGCATCCACCGGTGTGGATTGGCGGAGGTGGCGAACAGTTGACACTTCGAGTCGTGGCTGAACACGCCAATGTTTCCAACTTTGGGTCGTCGCTAGAGGAGTTCATACGAAAGCGTGAAATCTTGAAATCGCACTGCAAGACGGTGGGTCGTGACGAGTCTGAAATTCGCAAGACCATCTCGAGCGAGGTTTTCATTCGCGAGACCGAAGCTGACCTCGTGGCAGCCGGGTCCCGATCAATGTCGGGGGAGCCACTTGAAGTGTGGCGCGAAAAGGCGTTTGTGGGTACGCCGGAACAAGTGAGTGAAAAGATCAGCCGATTTTTGGACGCCGGGTGCACCGGCTTCATTCCTTGGTGCCCGGACTACCCGTCAACCGAGACCATCGAGTTGTTCGCCACCAAGGTGATGCCGAACTTCAGATAAGTGGTTCGTTGGTCACACGTAGTAGCGGAACATGTTTTCCGCCACGCACGAAGGCTTTGACGCACCTTCGACTTCGAAGGTCGTCTCAATGGTCACCTGTACGCCACCGGCGATGTCCTCGACATTTGCCAGTTTGACCCCAGCTCGCAGCTTGGATCCAACCGGCACGGGCGAAGGAAAGCGAACTTTGTTGCAGCCGTAATTCACCGCCATGGAAAAGCCCTTGATGGAAAAGATCTGTGGCAACAACACCGGCCCGAGCGACAACGTGAGATAGCCGTGCGCAATGGGTCCGCCGAAGGGGCCCGACTTTGCACGCTCAACATCGATGTGGATCCATTGATGATCGCCGGTTGCATCAGCGAACAGATTCACACGTTCTTGTTCGATTGTGATGTAGTCCGAATAACCGAGATGTTCGCCAACAAGCGCTTTCAGTCCTTCGACCCCTTGAATGTCTCTAGCCATGACCTAATTGTTGCACGGCGAGGCGTTCAACTCATCTTTCGAAACCACACGCGCTGGTGGTTCCGGCTCATGGGATGAAGGATGAGGGCACAGAGGGCGACATCAAAGGCAAATCCGATCATGGTGTTGCCTGTGACCTTGTCCCAGAGCGAGACACTCACACCCATCTGGCTTTCGAAGTCCGAGTAGGCCCAGAGCCGCATGACGAAGG
>JBJTGC010000160.1:0-2087 GCA_046093725.1 Actinomycetota bacterium | reverse complement strand
CTGAACCACGTGAGCACCTTCAACACTGTCTTCATGTACTCATAGTGGGGTGTCTGATCTGTAGCAACGTAAAAGTCCCGCCACTTCGGAACACGCGCAATCCACTCCAGGTTGTACGAGGAGAAATCAGGCAGCATCAACTCAAGTTCTTCGTGCACATGATCAGGATTCATCGGGTGCATGTACTGAACGAGAGGGCTCATTGTCTGCATGGAGTCCCACTCGCGAAGACAACTCTTGAAGCGTGGGTCGACTCCGTCAGGCCCGGGTCCTTCTCCTCGTCGCGGAACCGGCTCATAGCTCTCCCACAGGGGCATCGAACGCAAAGAGTCGTCTGCCGAGAGAAGATTGACAAGGTTGGTTGTTCCGGTGCGCGGAAGTCAGACGTTGATGATCGGGCGACGAATCTCAATGTCATTGATTTCAGGATGACGTCGCAGAAGATCGTTGACCAACAGCCGATTCGATACATATCGAACACAGGAATTGCGCAGGGAGAGCCGACCGACGTTCAGACGATCTGGGTCGCCACCGACTTCATCGAGCCACATGTCGAGCCGAGTCACAAAGTCCATTTGCCCGAAGTCGTCAAGCCCCGTTCGCTGTGATGCCTCCTCAAGAATCGAGGTTGATGACATGTCGATACTGAGTTGTTCGCAGTAATCGATGGCGGCTCTCTGCAGGGGGGACAACTCGGGCGAACCGAGATCAGTGATGCGAATCTTGCTTGCCATAGCCCCGAAGCGGTCATAGTAACCTCGCGCCGTGAACGCGCTTCGCCTGGGAATCGTGGGATGTGGCGCCATCTCTGAGTGGCACGCACGGGCGCTCAAAAAGGCTGAACGCACCACCGTGGTGGCTTGCATCGACCCAGTCGCAGAACGTGCCGAACACTTGTCGTCGCTCACCGGAGGAGCACCCTGTGCGACACTCGCTGAAGGTGTTGCCCTTGGTCTTGATGCGGTTGCCTTGCTCGTACCCCATCACCTGCATGAACGCCTCGCTCTTGAAGCTCTCAACCTGGGCTTGCACGTCGCGCTAGAAAAGCCGATGTCGACAGATCTTGAATCGTGTGAACGAATACTCAGTGCGGCGGCCGCGCATCCGAATTCGGTCTTCATGCTCACTGAGAACGCTCAGTATTGGCCGGAAGTACTCGCAGCAAGGGATCTCATTGAAAGCGGCGCAATCGGCGAGGTGTTCACCGCCCGCGCTTGGCACCACCATGGTCCGCCCAAAGAGTTCTACCCCGACAATGACTCTTGGCGCTTCAGTGCAGAAGCGTCCGGAGGTGGCGTCGCACTCGACACCGGCTCGCATTGGATTCGTCCGCTTCGCATGATGCTCGGAGAAATCGACGAAGTAGTCGCCATTTCCGAACGACTATGGGACGAGATGGAAGGCGAATCACTAGTACGTTCGCTTCTACGTTTCAAAAACGGCGCCACCGCAAGCTTCGATGTGATTCTTGCCAAAGGCGCAGTTGCGCTGCAGCCTCACTTTCAGATCAGCGGCACCAAGGGTGAAATCGTCATCACCGTTTTGGGTGAGGTGTTGTTGTTCGACGGCAAGGACTGGCAGGGCACCTGCGTACACCGTGGCAATTACATGGACAGCTACGCCGGCGTGTGGCGCGACTTTGAAGCCGCCGTTCTCGACGGGAAAGCACTCGATGCGGACGCTCGTTACTCACTTGGTGAGGTACGGGTGGCACAGGCGATTGTGCGAAGTGGTGAGACACGCCAGTGGGAAAAGGTGTGGCACTGAACATGGCAGCCAACGAGGTTCATTTCGATTTCACTGGCGCGAACGTGCTTGTGACGGGTGGGTCAAACGGTATCGGCCTTGGTATTGCGCAGGCTTTCGCTACTGCTGGTGCTCACGTAACTATCACCGGAACACGACAATCAGCCGCCGACTACGACCACGATTTATCGTCGTTCGACTATGCGCAATGTTCGATGTCAGATGCAAGTCAATTGACTGACCTTGCGAGCAAGTTTTCTCAGTTAGATGTGCTCGTCAATAACGCGGGTCAGGTGATGCCACATGGCGGGAATGAATATGACCCCGATGTCTTTGACCAA
>JBJTGC010000159.1:0-6634 GCA_046093725.1 Actinomycetota bacterium | reverse complement strand
GAATTGTGCTCGGCACTTCACATGTTGCGCGACAAGCGCGAGCGCCTCATCTCTCGCAAGCACGACAACACTCCCCTCTGACGACGCTCCATCGGGGCCTGATAGCGCTGTCAAGCATCTCGCCGTCGTCGATAAATGTCGCCGTCGTCGATGAATACGGTCCCCAGACGACGAATTGTCTACGATTTCCCCGGGGGAGAAAGCCCCCAAACACCTAGTCAGTAACAAGGAGATCCCAGTGGCTGACACCATCACAATCATTGACGACCGCACCGGCAAGAAAGTCACGGTGCCCATCACAGGCGGAACGTTCCCTTCGTCGGCTCTTCGGGAACTTGACCCGAATCTGTTCTTGTACGACCCTGCGTTTCTCTCGACAGCATCGTGTGCCTCAGCAATCACATATTTGGATGGTGATGCTGGCATCTTGAGATACCGCGGCTACCCGATCGAGCAACTTGCGGAGCACTCCACATTTCTTGAAGTTGCTTATCTTCTCCTGAACGGCGAGTTGCCGACCGGCGATCAATTGTCTAAGTGGACCCACGACGTCACGCACCACACCATGATTCACGAGAACATGCGCAAGCGCTTCGTTGACGGTTTCCACTACGACGCCCACCCGATGGGAATGTTCGTGTCGGCCACCGCAGCACTCGGCACCTTCTACGACGACGCCAAGGACATCTTCGACAAGCAGTCCTTCGACAAGCAGGTGCTTCGCCTTATCGCCAAGGTGCCCACCATCGCAGCAATGTGTTACCGCTTCAGCCAGGGATTGCCCTTCGTATTGCCCAACAACTCGATGCCGTACGCCCAGAACTTCCTCAACATGATGTTCCGTATCGGTGACGACCACGCCATCGACCCTGTGCTCGCGCGCGCAATGGACATCCTGTTCATCCTTCACGCAGACCACGAGCAGAATTGCGGCACCACCACGATGCGCGTCGTCAGCTCTGCCAACAGCGACCCCTACACCTCCACTGCTGCAGCTGCATCGGCTCTGTATGGACCGTTGCATGGTGGCGCCAACGAGGCTGTCGTGCGGATGTTGTCCGAGATCGGAAGCATCGAGAATGTACCGTCGTTCATCGAGGGCGTGAAGAACGGCTCGGGACGACTCATGGGATTCGGCCACCGTGTGTACAAGAACTTCGACCCACGTGCCCGCATCATCAAGCAGACCGCGTACGACGTCTTCGAAGTAACCGGCAAGAACCCCTTGCTCGACATCGCATTGAAGTTGGAAGAAGTTGCTCTGAAAGACGACTACTTCGTCAAGCGCAAGTTGTACCCCAATGTTGACTTCTACTCAGGCCTCATCTACCAAGCCCTCGGATTCCCCGTCGACATGTTCACAGTGTTGTTCGCAATCCCGCGCACTGTTGGCTGGCTTGCCCATATGCAAGAGCTGCTTGGCGACAAAGAGCAAAAAATCAGCCGCCCCCGTCAGTGGTACATCGGACCCGACGAGCGCGACTACACCGCAATTAACAAGCGTTAATTCACCCAGTCTCGCTTTTCTGCGAGGCAGTCACATCGAAGATTGAACATCGAGCATGATCTTGCCGATGTTCGCATTTGATTCCATCAACGCGTGCGCCTCGGCAATCGATGACAACGGCATGCGTGAATGGATGACAGGTCGCAACGCGCCCGAGTCGAACAGTGGCACGACCTCTGCTTCGAACTGCTGTGAGATGGCGATTTTCTCTTCGATTGGTCGAGCCCGCAGGACTGTTCCCGTGATGCTCGCTCGCTTGAACAGAAGTGCGCCGACATTGAACGGCACCGGCTTACCTGCCATCGTTCCGACCTGAATGATGCGACCCTTTGTGCGCAGGCAAGCAACGTTTCTCTCGACATAGTCACCGCCGATGACATCGAGCACCACGTCGACCCCGTCACCTGCTGTCGCTTCGGCCACGGCGGAAACAAAGTCACTCTTTGTGTAGTCGACCACCAAGTCGGCACCAAGTGCGCGACAACTTTCAACTTTGCTTGTCGAACAAGTGACAGCAACCTTGGCCCCGATTGCTTTGCACAATTGAATCGCCGCTGTTCCGACGCCCGATGCACCCGCATGTACAAGCGCCCAGCGACCTGAGGTGAGGCCACCTTGAACAACGAGTGCATCCCACGCCGTCAAGAAAACCTCGGGAATTGCAGCAGCGTCTTGCAGTGAAACACCATGTGGCACCCGAACTGCTTGACGTTCGTGAATGGTCAACTGTTCGGCATGGCCGCCACCTGCGACGATGCCCATCACATGGTCGCCAACTTTCCAGCGACCTACATGGGACCCGACTGCCCGCACAACTCCGGAGAATTCGAGGCCAGGTATTTCCAGTTCGTCAGGGAACGGGTTTGGATACAGACCCATGCGTTGCAGCAGGTCTGCTCTGTTCATTGCCGTGGCAACGACGTCGACAAGGACTTCGTCGGCACCCGGAGTCGGCGGTGCAACGTCTTCGATTGACAGCACCTCGGTACCGCCGTGGCTTCGTAAGACGACCGCTTTCATGACAGTCGTTCTCGCGCGATCACGCCATCTTCTGTTGCAAGCGGCGATCGAGAGCAGCGAGGTAATCCTCTGTGGTCAACCACGGCTGGTCTTTCGAAATGAGAATTGCAAGGTCCTTGGTCATCTCCCCACCTTCGACAGACTCAACACACACTTGCTCGAGCTTCTCAGCAAACTCGATGAGCTTCGGATTGTTGTCGAGATTTCCACGATGGATGAGTCCACGGGTCCACGCAAAGATCGACGCAATCGGGTTTGTAGAGGTCTTGTTGCCTTTCTGGTGCTCGCGGTAGTGGCGCGTCACCGTTCCGTGCGCTGCCTCAGCCTCGACGGTCCTTCCGTCTGGAGTGAGCAACACCGAAGTCATGAGACCAAGCGAACCGAAACCCTGTGCGACGGTGTCTGACTGCACGTCGCCGTCGTAGTTCTTGCACGCCCAGACGTAACCGCCTTCCCACTTCATGGCACAAGCGACCATGTCGTCGATAAGGCGGTGTTCGTAGGTGAGGCCGGCCTTCTCGAAGTCAGCCTTAAATTCCTTTTCGTACACCTCTTCAAAGAGATCCTTGAACTGGCCGTCGTAGGCCTTGAGAATCGTGTTCTTCGTGCTCATGTACACCGGGTAATTGCGCTGCAAGCCGTAACGCAACGAGGCGCGCGCGAAGTCGCGAATGCTGTCGTTGAAGTTGTACATACCCATCGCAACGCCGCCGTCTTTTCCGAACTTGGCAACTTCGATTTCAACTGGCGCACCACCATCTGATGGCGTGTAGGTGATGGTGACAGTTCCTGCACCCGGCACCTTGAAGTCTGACGCCTTGTACTGGTCGCCGTGCGCGTGACGACCGATGACGATGGGCTTGGTCCAACCCGGCACGAGGCGCGGAATATTGCTGCAAATGATCGGTTCGCGGAAGACGACGCCGCCCAAGATGTTGCGGATTGTTCCGTTCGGTGACTTCCACATCTTCTTCAACTTGAACTCTTCGACGCGCGCCTCGTCAGGGGTGATGGTCGCGCACTTCACACCAACTCCTTGCTTCAAGATGGCGTGAGCTGCATCGATGGTGACCTGATCATCGGTCTGGTCGCGGTATTCGATACCAAGCTCGTAGTACTCAAGGTTCACGTCGAGGTACGGAAGGATCAATCGCTCTTTGATGAACTGCCAGATGATGCGCGTCATCTCGTCGCCGTCGAGCTCGACGACCGGATTGTCAACTTTGATCTTCGCCACGGGGGTCTCCTCACCTTGTAGGGCTGTGTCGGAATCGGACAACTTGTATCAGACTTGTACACAGTAGCGCAGTGGCAAGATGCGCCCTCTACCATCGCTCAAGATGGACTTCGCCTGGACCCCCGAGCAGCTCGCGCTGCGCGACGAGGCCCGCGAGGTGGCACGCGATGCGGTTGCCCGATATGGCCGACACAACGACGCGTGGATGAATGGCTTTTCCAAAGAGTTCTCCCGCGAACTCGGCCAGCGAGGATGGATCGGTCTCACTTGGCCAAAAGAGTTCGGTGGCGGCGGACGACCAGCAATTGACCGGCTCATCATCGGCGAAGAACTCATCGCCGCCGGCGCCCCACTCGCGGCAAGTTGGTTCGGAGATCGGCAGATGGGGCCGGCTCTCATTCAGTACGGCACTGCAGATCAACAAGCCGAGTTCCTGCCGGGAATTTTGTCGGGCGACACCACGTGGTGCATCGGCATGAGTGAACCGAATTCCGGAAGCGACCTCGCCTCATTAACGACTTTCGCTACTGATTCAGGCGATCAATGGGTGATCAATGGTCAGAAGATTTGGACCAGTTTCGGCGCACATGCCGATTATTGCTATCTGATTTGTCGCACTAGCAACGATGGCCCACCGCATGCCGGAATCAGCGAGATCATCGTTCCGATGGACACTCCCGGCATCGATGTGCGCCCTATTCGCGACATGACCATGAACCAGCACTTCTGCGAAGTGTTCTATACCGACGTCAAGGTTCCGAAAGCCAACTTGGTCGGTGTTCAAGGTGCCGCCTTCAAACAGACCATGCGCCAACTTGAACATGAACGCGGCGGCATTGACCGATTGGTGTCGAACCATGCGTTCTATTTGTACGCCCGAGAGCTAGCTGACACCTCCGACCCAGTCGTGCGACAAGAAATCGCGGCTCTCGAAGTTGGTTACCGCATCGGTCGCATTCTTGTGATGCGTGAAGTGCTCCGTCAGGCTCCTGCTGGTTTCTCCGCTGCAACCAAGTGTTTTTGCACTGAGCATGAACAACGTGTCGCGAACTTTGCGATGAAGGTGATGGGGCCATCGGCCGTCATCTGGAATGAGTTCAGTCAAACCATGTTGTACGCACCTGGCTACACCGTCATGGGCGGCACATCAAACATCATGCGAAACATTCTCGGCGAACGCGTGCTCGGTCTACCGAAGTAGAAAACCATGGCTGATCTTCTTGCATTGAGTACTCGCATCATCGACTCTGGTGTCGCTGACGAGCCTGTCAACAGAGTTACACATGAGTTGTCCGAGGTGGCGGACGACCTGGTGATGGTCGAATCCTTCAGCCATGTCGTCACATGGAAATCAGCCGAAGGTCTGGTGTGTTTCGACACGAGTGCGCCGAATACGGGAGCAAAGGTCGTCGAGAGTCTCCGCACCTGGAGCTCCGACCCGTTCCATTCACTCGTCTACACGCACGGCCACATCGACCATGTTGGTGGAAGCGGTGCATTCATCGCGTCCAACCAATCATCGGGACACCGTGACCCGCGAGTGTTCGGACACCGACATGTCGAACATCGATTCGACCGCTATCGCCTCACGAACAACTGGAATCGATACATCAATCAGCGGCAGTTCGGTGGTGTACGTGGCGAACTGGACATGCTGATACTCGACTCCAAGGAACACCCGAAAACCAAAGACGTCGCATTGTTCCTTCCGTCTGACGTGGCTCCACTCACCGATGTCATCGACGACTTCCAGGACATCACCATTGGCGATGAACGACTCGAATTTCATCACGGGCGTGGCGAGACCGATGATCACCTGTGGACCTGGTTCCCCGACAAGAAATGGCTCGCAAGCGGTGACTTCGTCATCTGGAATTTCCCCAATGCCGGAAACCCTCAAAAGGTACAGCGATGGCCAGTCGAATGGGCCGCCACCCTTCGCAAGATGATCGCAGTCGGCCCCGAACTACTTCTTCCAGCGCACGGACTGCCCATCGAAGGAAAAGCCCGTATCGCAATGGTGCTTGATGACATCGCGTCTGCGCTCGAACAACTCGTCACCGACGTGGTTCAGCTCATGAACCAAGGTGCAAACCTCATTGACATCATTCACACCGTCAAGGTTCCTGATGCTTCGTTGCAGAAGCCGTACATGCGACCGATGTATGACGAACCAGAATTCGTGGTTCGCAATATCTGGCGTCAGTTCGGTGGCTGGTGGGATGGCGCCGCTTCTCGACTCAAGCCATCCCGCGACGAAGAGGTGGGCGCCGAGCTGGCACATCTCGCTGGCGGCGCCGATGTGCTCATCGCTCGTGCGGTTGAGTTAGCCGACGCCGGCAACCTGCGACTGGCCTGCCATCTTGCAGACTTTGCAGGTTGGGCCGCTCCGGACGACCCCGATGTTCATGAAGCTCGCGCACGGGTCTACGAAATGCGTCGAAAAGCAGAACCTTCACTGATGAGCAAAGGCATCTTTCGTTCGGCTAGTCGCGAATCTGAGTCCATCATCAAACAAGCAAAAGACTCGAAGTAGTCAGAAGGTCAAGAGCGACGCAGCCACATGCGCGAAAGCGCCCACAACCCCGTAGCGGCGACAGCTCCGCCAATCAACCGAGCGCCGATACCTACCTCAAGTAAGAACATCCATCCGCCCGCAAGAACTGCACAACTCGAGAAGACGCTGGCAACCACTTTCACCCAGCGCCGTCGCGGTGATTTCAACGCGACGATGAGCGAGACCACCCCGAGAACCATGATGGTCAACATGATGATGGCCGCTGCCATAGCCAGTGATTCCACGAATCTGACCTTACGCCTTGAGATGAACTAGTCGAGCGCGATCACGCACACCGCTATCGCTGCCAACA
>JBJTGC010000158.1:0-8986 GCA_046093725.1 Actinomycetota bacterium | reverse complement strand
AGCAACATGTTGGTAAAGGCGGAGATGTCGACGACCTGCGAACGAGTGACATCGAGTAGTCGATGAGGCAGGTGGTCTCCTCGACTGGCACGCGACCACGCCTGAAGTCTTTGGCGCATGTTCATAACGTCACTCACGTGTAGAACATCTATGACGCCGTCATTGGCATGCGCACGAGGAGTGACGTTCCGACCACGGAGCATTCCAGTTAACGACGCACACCAGACGTCTCCCACCAAGAAACCACCACGCCACCAAGACTGTCGGAGGACAATTGAGCTGAAAGCAGTAAATCGTTGGTCGCCCACAGACACACGGATTGCATCGAACGACAGCCGCCATGTTTCGCATGGTGGCGTGATTGCACGTGGACGCCCAAGTGCTCGCCATGTGTCTCCACCTTGCACCTGGATCTCGATAGCGCCTGCACCTGCCTCTTGCACCACTTCAGCGAGATCACGGTCATGCAAGACGGTCACGACAGAATCTGCGTGCGAGAGGCATCCCCACTCCTTGCCTTTTCGAATGGTCATGAGGGACCACTTTCAACCGCAACTGCAGTGCTGGCTGCCACGAGACCTCGGTCAAGAGCGGTAGCAAGATCAGAGGCGACTTCGGCGAGAGTTGCATCCGTGCTCACCGTGGAGATCTGTCTGGCTAAATCGATGACTTGGCGCACGTGCCTGACAAAGTCTCCCGGGGTGATCTCAGGATCCAGAATTCGAGACAGCGCAGCACCTTTCGACCACGCCGCCACCTCTCGATGAAGACCTCCGTCTGGAGCACGATGACTAGCCATACCGTGCTGCAGTTCCAACGCCTGGATCTTCTTGCTCAGTTTGTCGATTCGCTTGTAGCGACTGCGCACCGTGTCGTTCATCCATGACGTGCTCTCTTCGGGTCTGCCCCTCGGGTCGTAGGTGATGCACGACAGCACGCCAGCCAGATCCCCAACAGAAAGACCCACGAGTAGTCCTTGACTCAGCACCTCCGTGACCAGCAAGTCAGACTCGTGGAAAACACGTGTCAGCAGTCGACCCTTATCAGTGAGCGACCAGTTGGTGACGTAACCAAGTTCTTCCAAAATTGCGACGACTCCATCAAAGCGTGCAACAACTGCACCCTTTTGAGTCTGTGATCGCTTCGAGATCTTGTCGATATCAGCACGAAGCTTTCGCGCCCTGCGATCCCGGCTGCTCTCGTCATCAGTTATCGAGATACCGCGCACTCGACGAACGAAAGATTGAGGTGACGGTTCTACCCTGCTCAGACGTGAGGCTGCCTCGCGTTGAAAATCAGTACGACTCGGATCGAACGGAACTGGAAGATCGATCACCCCGCCCTTCATCGGAACCGCATCGAAGTCCGCGGCCACTAGATCAAGAATCTTTCGTGATGTTGTGATGACGGTTAATCGTTGTCCACTACGACGAGACGCGGTCGACAACACCACTGCCTTTCCACGCAATTTGACACTGTCGACGAGGAAGACATCCCCGGGACGAAAACCACGCAAGGCAATCTCCACTTCAACGGGACTGGCAACATGGTGCTCTTGCAAATCTTTGACAGGTGATTCAGCACACTCTTCTAGTTGAGAGTCCGGCTCTTCCTCATCTCGACGCAACAATGCAAGTTCACGGCGCTTTGCCTGCAGTTGCGCCTCTACCGCAACGATTTCCTTGTCTGCTTGAAACTGTGCGAACGAAAGACTGAGAAGATGGCTGGCCTCTACGCGGCTATGTGAACTGACCAGATTCACCGCCATGTTGAAGGTTGGCCGGAAAGCGGAGTTGAGAGAAAAAGCACGACTAGTAGCAAGCGACACCACCTGGTCATACGACATCTGCGGAGACCACAGCGTGATGGCGTGACCAATCGCGTCAATTCCACGACGCCCCGCTCTCCCGGTCAACTGCGCGAAATCTGTGGCCCGAAGCGGGGTGTGATGTTCTCCAGAAAACTTGGTCAATTTCTCGATAACAACCGCACGAGCTGGCATGTTGATCCCGACAGCCAGTGTCTCCGTCGCGAAAACGACCTTCACCAAGCCAGCGACAAAGCACTCTTCCACCGCTTCCTTGAACAAAGGGATCATGCCCGCATGATGCGAGGCGATTCCGTTGCAAATGTTGTGGACGAAATCGTCATAACCGAGGACTTGCTTGTCAGCGGTCGTCAAGTCGACACAACGACGTTCGACTATGTCTCTGATGGCCAACGACTCATCGCGATCCGTGAGACGAAGTCCTGCACGATCACAACTTCTGACAGCATCATCGCATTGAGCACGTGAGAAAATGAAGATAATCGCCGGCAGCATGTCTTCATCGTCGAGCAGTTCAACGAGTTCGACCCGATTCGGAATGAAAAAGCGACTACGACGATTCTTAGCGCCGTATTGTTGCCCTCGTCGTCGATGATCTTCCACCAGCAGTCTGCGTAGGCGCTGGTTCGGCTCACCGTGAACAAGAGTGTCATGCATCAACAAAGAGTGAGTTGCTGTGTCACCCACGACGAAGTGGTTGACCAGCTCGACAGGACGTGTGCTTTCGACAATCGAGTCAGTTCGCCCACGCACAGTCGTCAACCACGCCGCCACTTCCGCGGCGTTGGACACAGTGGCGGACAAGCACACCAATTGAACCTCCATCGGAAGGTGAATGATGACCTCTTCCCAAACCGGACCCCGAAAGGTGTCCTGGAGAAAGTGAACCTCATCGAGCACCACCACTCCGAGCGAGGCGAGCGATGAAGAGCGGGCGTAGATCATGTTACGCAGCACTTCTGTCGTCATGACGACAACATCGGCACCAGGGTTGATCGAGTTGTCTCCGGTGAGGAGGCCGACACGTTCACCCCCGAGGCGTTCCACAAGGTCGCGGTATTTCTGATTCGAGAGCGCCTTAATCGGAGTCGTGTAGAAAGCCCTTTCATCTCGTTGTATGGCAATTTCGAGTGCGTATTCAGCAATCAAAGTTTTTCCTGAACCAGTGGGCGCGGAGACAAGCACAGAGTTTCCAGCATCCAGAGACGAGAATGCACGCAGTTGAAAATCGTCTACTGCGAAATTCAACCCTTCGACAAATCGACGTTGAACCTCCGACATCAATTGAATTGACTCTGTCAATGTGACCGTCGTCTGGTGATCAGCCAACCGATGAGTACCGCGAGGAAGTACAGAGCCGTCATAGGAATTGACAGCGCAAAGAGACTCACAGGATCGCCGCTGGGTGTGATGACTGCTGCCGCGACGAAGATGCACATGATTGCGATGCGCCACTGTCGGATGAGCGCTCGTGGCGAGACAACCCCGACGAGCTGCAGAAACAGAATGAGGACCGGACTGAGAAAACCCGCACCGAATGCGAGTGCCATCAATGTCACGAGGGACACATACTTTGATACTTGGTACGCCTGATCGACGGAACTTCCTGACCAGGAGATCAGAAATTCGAGTGCCTTGTCGAGCGTCCAATATGCCATCCAACAACCGACCGCGAACAGCACCGTGATGGACGCGATAAATGGAATCGCATACCGCTTCTCGCGCTTATCCAAGCCGGGGGCCACGAAACGCCATATCTGCCAGAAAACCACTGGCATGGCGAGGATCACACCACCCCACGTTGCAATTCTGATTCGCGCTGCAAATCCATCTAGCGGCCCCAGAGCAAAGAGTGAACCATCGCATGAAAAATCCGGATTGGTCGCACACAAATTGCGATATGGCTCCGTCAGGAATCGGAGGATTGGATCGTAGAACGAGAGCACAACCACCATGCCGACGGCTACCGCAATCAGTGCCCTCACGATGCGCATGCGTAACTCGCGCAAGTGATCGGTCATTGACATCGTCACTGAGGAACCAGCCGATGCATCACCAGCAGACTCGGCCGGGCTTCTCACGCTTCACCAGTTCTGTCTTTGTCAGAAGGCTCCGTATTCGGAGCCTCAGCAGTCGTGGCCTCCTGGCCCGCATTCTCCAGAGCAGACGGGGCGGCGGAGCGTTCTGGTCGCATGGGTGGTGATGGCTCGTCATCAACCTCACCGAACCACTTTCCCGATGCCGTGGCCTTGTTCACTTCATCGGAGAGACCTTTAACTGCGCCGCGGATCTCGTCCAGCGGCTCACCGAACGTTTCCTTCACCTCCGCTTCAAACGAGGATGCCATTCGTCGAAGTTGTCCGTAGGTCCTGCCCACGCGACGGATGACACTCGGCAGTCGTTCTGGACCTAACACAACCAGACCGGCCAGAAGCAGAAATACCACTTCGCTGCCAGACAAGTTGAACACTCGTCAGAGTGTACGAGGCGTTTGTGAGTGGCGCAGAACCCTCACCAGCGAGCCGTGTGAACATACTCTGACTCTGTGCAACAGCGGCTCCCATCCCTCCTCGAAGCTCCCATTGCCTTTGCGCATCGTGGGGCGAGCGCACATGCTCAGGAAAACACGCTTGATGCGTTCGCCCTGGCACTACGACTTGGAAGCAGCGGTCTAGAGACAGATCTCTGGTTAACGGAAGACAACGAGCCCGTGCTTGATCACGATGGCGTGGTGCGAAACTTGTTCCGCAAGAGACCCATTCGTGATGTTCGACGTTCAGATTTGCCGCCACACATACCAACGCTTGCAGGTCTCGTCGAGCGCGTTGGGTCGAACTATCACCTGAGCATCGACGTGAAGGACCCTCACGCATTTGGGGTCATTGTTGATCAAGCTGGATTGTCGGGCTTCCCACTTGAACAGTTGTGGTTGTGTCATCCTGATGCCGAGGTGCTGCACAACAATCTCGACACTCGAGTCTCGGTCAAACGGGTTCATTCCACACGCCTCGCAAAAATGCCCGCAGGTCCAGAACGACATGCTGCCGACCTACAGCGTCTAGGAATTCATGTCGTCAACATGCATCACAGTGATTGGACCGGTGGTCTAACGACACTTTTTCACAGATTCGGGATCCTTTGCTTTGCCTGGGACGTACAACATGAGACGAAAATGAGCGATGTTGTCCGAATGGGCATCGACGGGGTGTATAGCGACCATGTCGACATGATGATGGAAGTGATTCAACGTGAAACAGACCATGACACGATGTGGTCGTGATTCAGATCAGAGCAACTTCCACATCTTGAACGGCCAGACCACGACAAAGGCTCGACCAATGACGAACTTTTTCTCGATTGGTCCGAATCGGCGGCTATCGAAGGATTCTGGTCGATTATCGCCAAGCACGTAGATCCTTTCAGCGGGAACAGTACTCTTCTCGACATCGGGTTGACCGCAGCGGGCATTTAGATCAGTTTGCGAAAGATCTTCTGTGGGCAGGTATGTCTCGACAACCACTTCACCGTTGACAAACAACTCACAACTCTTGATCTCGACTGTGTCGCCTGAGAGCGCCACCACTCGCTTGATGAGATCGTCGTGTGCGACTGTCTCTCCATCCATTGTGATTCGCTCGAACACAACCACATCTCCGCGATGAATGTCATGCAGCCGATAACTCAGCTTGTTCACGAGAACCCGATTGTCCTGGAAAAGGGTTGACTCCATTGAAGGACCCGATATGTAGTACTGCTGGAGGACGAACATCCGAACGAGCAAAGCGGCCCCAAGTGCCACCAGGATGACTATCAACCACTCTCGTATTGACTTGACAACGCCCGTTGTAGTGGCTGAGGACTCTGCAGACATGGGAACCCCACGGTAGTTCGCTAGAGCGGGGAAATGCCTACAAGCCTGCGATCAGTCGCTCGACACGTTCGTCCCGACTCCTGAACGGGTCCTTACACAACACCGTGCGCTGGGCCTGATCGTTCAACTTGAGATGTACCCAGTCGACGGTGAAGTCACGCTTCTTCAACTTTGCCTGCCGAACGAATTCACCACGAAGCCTGGCCCGCGTTGTCTGAGGTGGCTCTTCCATGGCCCGCAAAATGTCCTCGTCGTTGCACATCCGGTCAACCAGTCCGCGACGTTGGGCCTTATAGAACACACCGCGCTCAGTATTGATGTCGTGGTACTGGAGATCGATGAGTTGCACTTGAGGATCAGCCAAGCTCAAACCGTGCTTGGATGCATACGAATCAATCAGCCGATGTTTGATCACCCAATCGACCTCGCGATCAAGAGAAAAAGGATCCTTCTCAATCGCAGTTACACAATGCATCCACATCGACAATGCTCGTCGTTCAAGATCTGGAAAGCCGATCTTCTGGTCGAATTCAATCGCCTTGTCGAGCAACTCTCGCTGCATGTCCAGTGCACTGAGTTCTCTCCCCGATGCGAGACGTACGGGACGCCTGCAAGTGGTGTCGTGACTGATCTCTCTAATTGCCCTGATCGGGTTTTCAAGCGTCATATCGCGAAGTACTACCTCTTCGTGTTCGAGCATCCGAAGGACGCACGCAGTCGCTCCGACTTTCAGGAAGTTGGTGTACTCACTCATGTTGGAGTCACCAACTATCACGTGTAACCGCCTGAACACTTCCGCATCAGCATGCGGTTCATCCCGGGTGTTGATTATCGGGCGACTGCGAGTTGTCGCAGAACTCACACCCTCCCAAATGTGTTCCGCTCGTTGAGCAATGGAAAAGAGTGGGCCTCTCGGTGTATTGAGAATCTTTCCGGCACCTGTGTAGATGGATCTGGTGACGAGGAAAGGAATGAGAACTTCCTCATACCGAATCGGAGCCTCTGTACGCCGGACGAGGTAGTTCTCATGGCACCCGTATGAGTTTCCTGCAGAGTCCGTGTTGTTCTTGAAAAGGTAAATAGTTCCCCGTATGCCTTCGTCGCGCAGTCGATCTTCGGCCGCACCGACGAGATCTTCGAGTCGCCGCTCCCCTGCCTTGTCGTGTGTGACCAACTCGAGAAGAGAATCACATTCAGGCGTCGCATATTCAGGATGCGAACCCACATCGAGGTACAGGCGAGCCCCATTTTCCAAAAACACATTGGAACTGCGACCCCAAGCAACCACCTTTCGAAACAGATATCGAGCAACCTCGTCAGGTGTGAGACGGCGTTGCCCTCGAAGGGTGCATGTGATGCCGTATTCGTTCTCCAAGCCGTATATACGGCGTTCCATCGATGGATTCGTCACGCCAGGAGCGAGGAAACGTCGGCGTCGACCACCCGCGAGAAGCACCGCCTGCCATTGCCTCGCTGAAGTGTCGCCACTTCGAGGTCATCGGCGCTCAGTTGTCGATCCGCGCCAGCGAGGGCTGCAAGGGCACTCTTAAGCGCACCCGAGAGATTGCACCCCGATTCAAAATGTGCCGTCATTCTCTCGCTAATCGCTTCGGCATCCCCACCAAGGACACTGAAGTTGGTCTCGTCCATAACCGTACCGTCGTACAAAATGTGGAACAGTCGGTCGTCCTCGGCAGTCAGACCCACCTCGGCCACCAATATTTCGACTTCCAATGGCTTCGAATCATGAGTGAAGATTTGCCCCATGATCTGTGCGTACTGATTTGCGAGACTTCGCGCGTCAACATCGAGACGCGAATACTGATAACCGGTGAGGTCGGCTGCGCGAACGCCCGCCTGCCGCAGTTGATCGAACTCGTTGTACTTGCCCACTCCAGCAAATGCAATGCGGTCGTAGATTTCGCTGACTTTACGTAACGTGCTTGACGGGTTCTCGGCAACCAAGACAATTCCTTGATCGTATTGCACGCCAACGAGGGCCCTTCCGCGTGCGATTCCCTTACGCGCGAAATCAGCGCGATCCTTCATTTGCTGTTCGGGTGGAACATAAAAGGGCATGCTCATCGCGCCTGCACCTCACTTGCGATCGATTGGAACACTCCGGCAAGTTCTGCGTCGTCGACAGACTGCCAACCGGCGGAGGTGATTGTGGCGACAATCGGATAGATACCGCGTAGCGCGTCTGGCCCACCCGTCGCAGAGTCGGCATCTGCTGCCTCCCATAGCGAACGACAAGCCAATGCAACTGCTGCATCACGCCCCATGCCGGTGCGCCAGCCAACCTTCACAACGGTTCCGGCATGAAGACTGCCCGAACCTGTGGCGACGAACTCGCGCTCTTCGTAGCGCCCACCAGTCACGTCGTAATCCCACAGGCGACCCGTGCCGTGAAGCAGATCAAAGCCCCCAAAAATGGGTACTACGGCCAAACCTTGCATCGCCGCAGGCAAGTTTCCGCGCACCATCATCGACAGTTGGTTCGCCTTTCCTTCAAGCGACAGTTGTTTTCCTTCCATCTTCTCGTAGTGCTCGAGTTGAAGTTGGAACAACCGAATCATCTCCATCGCCGGGCCAGCTGCACCTGCAATGGCAACTCCGCTGTAGTTGTCGGCTTGAACTACCTTCTCCATACCGCGATGACTGATGAGGTTTCCGGCTGTCGCTCGACGATCGCCAGCCATCAAAACTCCGTCGGCGTATCGCAAGGCCACGCACGTGGTCGCATGAGGAACCTCGACTCTGGATTCCGGTGCTGGAACTTGACTTCCGACCGCAGTCAGCAACTTGACAAAACTGGATCCAGGATTGTTATCGGGAGAGAAAAGATGCATCGTCGAACAACAACCGTGACTCAATAGGTCAGGTCATTCCCCACCCTTTTGCACATAACTCTTGACAAAATCCTCGGCGTTCGTTTCCAGTACGTCATCAATCTCGTCAAGAAGATCATCAAGTTCAGCCTTGATACGTTCACCGTAATCAGAAACGGCGGCATCGGTCGATTCAACCTGCTGTCCTTCACGAGGGCTCGATGAGGGACGCGTTTTGTGAGTTCGTTCAGCCACGACTCCACCGTAGCGAGAGTGAAGCGACCATGTCACGCTCGACTCGCACTTCGTGTCAGATGTTGGTCACCAACCAGGCTCTGGATACACGGTTTCGATGTCAGTGGCTCCAAGTGCCTCAATGAGATCGGCTGCCGATTCCGATGAATCCAGGAGAGCTTTCGTGAGGGCCTCGCTGCCCCTCAGAGGTTCCATCATTGG
>JBJTGC010000157.1:0-19642 GCA_046093725.1 Actinomycetota bacterium | reverse complement strand
CATGCACCTTCGAGATTCCAAGTCGATGCGCGCACTTCCGACACGATGACACTGAAGTCACGCTGGGCACCGTCGTCAATATCGGCGTCACGCTTAGTGCGACCACCTGGATATTGCTCCCCCACAAGACCGTCTTCCGCGGCAACAAAAAATCGCCTGAGGCCCTCCGCGTTACGTGCGAGGTGACTGAGCACATGAGCCCTGCTCCAATTCGGAAGCAACGATGGCTCACGTACTGACTCTGGCTCGATGCTGTCAACGAGCCCGAGAAGAGTTTGATGTGCCGCTGCGCAGCCTTCGACATATCGATCGAGCACACTCATATGACTCCGTCAGACTACGGCTAGTTCCCTCACCGCCGCCTGCGATCAGCTGCTGCGGCGGGGAATGATGGCGATTGCACCATCGGGCTCGGTGTGTACATTCACCGATACCCCGTAGAACTCTGCCAAAGTCTCGGCTCGGAGAACTTCCGTGGGTGTTCCGCTCGCCACAACATGACCTTCATGAATGAGGCTCAAGCGATCTGCATAGGTTCCGGCAAGCGTCAGGTCGTGCATCGCAGACACGACGGTGAGGCCGTGCTCTCGTCTCAACTTGTCGACTAACTCGAGCGCCTTCTGCTGATGTCCAATATCGAGCGCACTAGTCGGCTCATCCAACAACAACACTGGGGCTTCCTGTGCAATTGCTCGTGCAACGACGAGTCGCTGACGCTCTCCACCAGAGAGATTCGCCAGTTTTCGATCTGCGAGTGACTCCAAGTCGAGACGCGCAAGGATGTCGTTGACGAATGATTTGTCGTGATGTGCCTCGGAACCAAAATGTGACACGAACGGATTTCGTCCGAGCAACACGTACTCGCGGCCGGTCATGTCTGGCGGCAGCACTGGGGTTTGTGGAACATACGCGACGAGTTGCGCGCGGCGACGCTGAGGACGCGAAGAAAGTGCGACACCATCGATAAGTACTCGCCCAGTGTGAGGAGTGGTACCCACGATGGCGCGCAACAACGACGATTTGCCAGCACCATTGGGCCCGATCAAACACAGCCACTCGCCTGGCTTCACCAAATCGCTGAAGCCAACCAATGCCTGGCGACGGTCATAACTGACAGAGACGTTTTCGAGGGCGAGCGACGTCATCGTGCCACCTGCCGAGTACGAAGCAAAAGCAGGAAGAACGGCGCGCCTAGAAAGGCCGTCACGACACCTATTGGTGTCTCTGCAGGATTGTCAAGAATTCGACCCGGAATGTCGGCGAGTATCAGAAATGCTGCACCAATAAACAGACTCATCGGCAAGACCACGCGATACGACGTGCCGCACAAAAGCCGCACCGCGTGCGGAACAATGATGCCAACGAAACCAATGAGCCCGCTGACTGCAACCGCAGCGGCCGTGCCGAGTGTCGCGGCGACAACAACTACGAGGCGAACTCGACGCACGTTGGTTCCAAGAGCTGATGCTTCGTCATCACCCACTCGAAGCACATCGAGTAGTCGACGATGCAACAGCAGTGCAGTCGTACTGATGACCACATATGGAACGACCAGTCGCACGTCATCCCATGTGGCAGTCGACAACCGACCAAGAATCCACGAATACACCTGGCGAACGACATCAGTATTTCGCTGCAACATGAACGTCTGTAGTGCGGTTGCAAGTGAAGTAACTGCGACCCCAGCCAACACAAGCGTCGTCGATGATCGATCACCACCGAATGCGGTACCCACGACGTAGGTCACGAACACTGCCAAGAGACCACCCATGAAGGCTGCAAGAGGAAGCGGGTCAACGAGCCAACCACTTGTTCCCGCACGATTGACGGTGAACACGAACGTCGCACCAAGACCTGCGCCAGCTGCCACTCCGAGGAGGTATGGATCAACCAAGGGGTTTCGAAACACACCTTGATAACTCGCACCCGAGACAGACAGCATTGCTCCCACCAAAGCCGCCAGCAACACTCTTGGCGTACGCACTTGCCACACGATCAACCACTCAGATGTAGAAACTCCACTGTCAATGGTGATGAAGGGCAACTTGTCAAGAAACACCAGCGGTACGCGCCACCACGTGGGACCGGCGGGGCCAATCATCACGCCGGCAAGTATCGCCACACATAGTGCGCCGATACCTACGGCGAACCACCACCGGGAACTTCTCCCGATGGTGGTCACCATGGTGTTGAGCGAAGTTGTCGCGACTATGACGCGACCTTTGCAGCGGCACCAGCGAGTGCCTGCACCAGTTCCACGATGCGTGGTCCCCAACGTGATGCAACATCATCGTCGAGCTCCACCACATTTGAAGCAGTTACTGCATCGACGGCAGACCAGCCCGGTCGAGCGGCAACTGTTGCAGCATCTTGCGCACAGCACTTCGTGTCGGCAAGGAAGATGACTTTGGGATTGGCGGCAATGATCGATTCAGCGTTCAACTGCGGATAGTCGTTCCCGGCTTCAACACCGTCGGCGATGCTCTTAAAGCCGAATTGCGTAAGCAATGCACCAACAAATGTGTTCGAGGTGATGCTGTAGTAGGTGTCATCAAGTTCCCAGAACACCGGCACATCCGCAAGCTTCTCGACCCCAGCCAAAGCACTCTCGATGTCATCCTTCATCTGCGTGACGAGAGCCTGTGCACCAGCAGCATTCCCCGTCAGGGTTCCCAACTGATCGACCTGTGCGTACACGTCATCCAACGTGGCGGCTGCAGAGCCGAGCCACACCGGAATACTCAGACTGGTGAGTTGTTGAGCAATTGAGGCGATGTCGTTCGAGATAACCACCAGATCGGGTTCATAGGCAGCGATTGCTTCGACGTTGGGCTCGAAACCAGACAGCTTCGAAGCTTTCGCCGATGACTCTGCTGGGTAATTGCTCATGTCGTCAATCGCGGCGACCTGGTCACCCGCACCGATTGCGTACAACATCTCGGTGGCTGTCGGTGACAGGCTGACAATTTTTGTCGGGCGTGCAGCGAGTGTGACGTCTCCGTTGGCCGCTGCGACAGTGACTGGGTAGGTCACTTCACTGGCAGTTGTATCTGGTGCAGCGGTTGTGTCTGACGATGATTCAGACCCGCCACAGGCGGCAAGAGTGATGAGTGGCGCTGCGAGAAACACGAGGATTCTTCGTCGGCGAGTGATTGTTGGTGTCATGTTCTTCCTCCATATGGAATTGGAGAAAGAAGAGTGGGTCGCAGCCCCGACAGATGCCGGGTTCCCTCCGCGGACCGCCCTTCCTTCGAGGACTGGTTGTCGCGTACAAAATCAGGCGACCGGACTCATCTGTCACAGACATGTTGTCTGCTCAGCATCACCGTTGCGGGACAGTGTCGGAATCTCACCGACTTCGCTGGGTTTTGTACTACGTCACTATTGCGACGCGTTGGTCACCGTAGCAGAACACTGACCACTCCACCGTCAAGGCAGAGGTGAGGATCAGGAGAACAGTGTGATGAGGCGGTTGATGCCTTCTTCGATGTCGGCATCACCGAGTGCAAAGGAAAAACGTGAATACCCAGGCGAACCAAATGCCTCACCGGGCACGAAAGCAACCTTTGCGGTGGTCAACACCGCGTCAGCCAACTCGAGTGTTGATCCGGGAGTCGAATCTCCCACTTTGCGACCGAGCAGTCCTTCGAACTTCGGATAACAGTAGAAGGCACCTTGAGGTTCCATACAGGTGACACCAGGAATGGAGGTCAGTAGTCGGTGCATCAACTTGCCGCGTCGCTCGAATGCATCGCGCATCATCGCAACAGCAGACAAGTCACCACTCACCGCCGCCAATGCGGCAACTTGTGCCACGTTGCTGACGTTTGACGTGGCGTGAGATTGGAAGTTAATCGATGCCTTCATGACATCTTTCGGGCCGATCATCCAGCCGACTCGCCAACCTGTCATCGCGTAGGTCTTTGCGACACCGTTGACGATGACACATTGATCAGCGACATCGGGCACCAACGTCGGCATTGACGTGAACTTGTGAGGCCCATACGTGAGGTGTTCGTAGATCTCGTCGGTAATGATCCACACGCCATTTCGTACGGCCCACTCGCCGATTGCTTTGACTTCCTCGGGTGGGTACACGGCACCGGAGGGATTGTCCGGCGACACGAACAACAGCACTTTCGTGCGTGGCGTCAACGCTCGATCAAGCTGCTCAACGGTGACACGGAAGTCGGTTTCTTCATCTGTGTCGATGATGACCGGCACTCCACCCGCGAGAGTGATGGCTTCTGGGTAGGTCGTCCAATACGGCGCCGGACAGATGACTTCATCGCCTGGGTCACACAGCGCGGCGAATGCAGTGAACACCGCGTGCTTGCCGCCATTGGTAACCAATACTTGGTCGGCACCGCATGAAAAACCGCTGTCTCGAAGTGTCTTAGCGGCAATGGCCTCGCGAAGTTCAGGCAGTCCGGCAGCAGGTGTGTAGCGGTGATACTTCACGTCGCGACACGCTTTCGCCGCAGCGTCAACGATGTGCTCTGGAGTGGGGAAATCTGGTTCACCAGCTCCGAAACCGATGACGTTTTCCCCTTTGGCTTTCAGGGCCTTTGCCTTTGCGTCAACTGCCAAGGTGGCTGATTCGGCGATGGCTGCCAGACGTGCTGAGACGCGTCGCAATTCCGGTCGGGAGGTCATGGGTGCCATGCTTACACAGTGACCAAATCGAACTCCAACGCATTCCGCTTGCCGGCCGAAATTCTTCCGCGCGATGGGCGATTTGGTTGCGGACCGTCGAAGGTCCGCCCTGAACAAGTCTCTGCGCTGTCTGCTCGCGCGCGCGATGTGCTCGGAACGTCGCATCGCCAACCAGCAGTGAAGAACATCGTTGGTTCGGTTCGGGACGGCCTCATGTCACTCTTTGGTCTTCCAGATGGTTGGCAGATTGTCCTTGGTAACGGTGGCTCGACAGTGTTCTGGGATGTCGCAACATTCGGGTTGATTCGTGATCGCAGTCAACACCTGGTCTTCGGTGAGTTCTCGTCGAAGTTTGCCGAAGCAGCTCATGCTGCACCGCACATTGCAGAGCCTGTTGTCGTGTCGTCTGACCCTGGCACGCACCCACAACCAACTCCAGATGCATCGTGCGATGTGTATGCGTTAACACACAATGAAACGTCAACCGGAGTGTCAATGCGACTTGAACGTCCCGACGCTGACGGCTTGGTGGTTGTCGATGCAACGTCAGCAGCAGGCGGCTTGACATGGAACCCAGCCGAGGTGGACGTGTACTACTTCGCGCCACAGAAATCCTTTGCGAGCGACGGTGGACTGTGGTTGGCCGCGTGCTCCCCAGCCGCACTCGATCGCATTGCGTCAATCAAGGCAACTGGCCGCTGGATTCCTGCCTCGCTCGACTTGTCCATCGCACTCGACAACAGCGTCGCGAATCAGACATACAACACGCCTGCTCTCGCAACTCTCATCATGTTGGACGAACAAGTTCGCTGGATGAATAACAACGGTGGTCTCGAGTGGGCCGCAAGCCGTAGCGCGCTATCGGCGCTCACCCTGTACTCATGGGCCGAGGCCCGCGACTGGGCTTCGCCCTTCGTCACAGATCCGACGAAGCGTTCGAATGTTGTGGGCACCATCGACCTCGAAGGGGTGGATGCCGGGGCCGTCAGTTCGACACTTCGAGCAAACGGCATTGTCGACACCGAGAGCTACCGAAAATTGGGTCGAAATCAGTTGCGTATCGGGATGTTCCCCGCGATCGACCCCGAAGATGTCGATGCTCTCACTCGCTGCATCGACGTGGTGGTCTACCATCTTCGTTCGTAGATTGATGGCGTGACATCTTCGGTCGACGAAGTTCTCGGTTCGTACTGGGACGAGGTCGCCCCTCTTCGCAACCCTGTGTTGCTCGTCGCGCTGCACGGATTGTTCGACATTGCCAATGTCGCAACCTCTGCACTTGATTGGATGATCAAAGAGCGCGACACCACCGTCATCGCCGACGTCGACCCAGACCCCTTCTTCGATTTCACGCAAGAGCGTCCCGACGTGTTCCTCGACGAGTTCGACGAACGATGCATTCGCTGGCCCGAAAACGAATTCCATGCCATCAGGTATCCGGAAGGTGCGCGCGACCTAGTGGTGTTGAACGGCATCGAGCCACACCTTGGTTGGAACACCTTCACCGAGTGCATCGTTTCTGTCGCCCGTGGCATCGGATGCAACTTGGTCGTCAGCCTTGGCGCCGCTGCCGAACAGGTGCCACACACCCGCGTTCCTTTCGTTGTTGGAAGCACCACAAATTCAGACTTGGCATCCGTACTCGGTTTGAGCAAACCCCAATACCAAGGGCCAACGGGCGTGGCTGGAGTGATGTTGCACATGCTCGATGAAGCAAACATCCCGAGCGTCAGCCTTCGGGTTGGCGTTCCGCACTATCTGATGTCTGCGCAACACCCGAAGAGTGCTGCTGCATTGCTTCAACACCTGCAACACGTTCTCGGTGTTCCCACCGACCATGCTCAGCTACGTGACGAAATCAGTCGTTGGCAAGAACTTCACGACGCAGCAGTCGAAGGTGACCCACAGGCATCAACGTATGTGCGCATGCTCGAGCAACGTCATGACCAGGCAGCCGAGAACGACATGCCAAGTGGTGATGACCTGGCTGCAGAGCTCGAGCAGTTCTTGCGCGATCAGCGCAACGACGACTAGTTGATTGCGGCGAAGCCTAATTCGAGGTCGGCGAGGATGTCGTCGATCGACTCGAGCCCCACAGACAGACGCACGAGACCCGGGTTGACTCCTGCCGAGCGCTGCTCGTCTTCGGTCAACTGACTGTGTGTCGTGCTCGCCGGATGGATGACGAGGCTGCGTACGTCACCAATGTTGGCAACGTGGCTGTGCAGCTTCAGTGCTTCTGCAAATTTCTGACCGTGTTCGCGGCCACCCTTCAACACGAAGGCGATGACAGAGCCGTAACCACGACCGCCGAAGTACTTCTTCGCGCGGTCATGCCACGGGCTGCTTGGTAGACCTGCGTAATTGATGCTCTCGACCTGGCCCTGCTTCTGCAAGTACGCGACGACTTTGTCGGTGTTTGACCAGTGACGGTCCATACGCAACGACAACGTTTCAAGGCCTTGCAAGATTTGCCACGCATTGAACGGGCTCACTGCCATTCCAAGATCACGAAGCATCTGCACACGCGCCTTGATGATGTACGAACCTGCACCAAGAGCCGGCCAATACGCAAGGCCGTGGTAGCTCGGGTCTGGTTCAGTGAAGTTCGGGAAGCGTCCACTAGCACCAAAGTCGAATGTGCCGCCGTCAATGATGGCGCCACCGATTGACGTTCCATGTCCACCGATGAACTTGGTGAGTGAATGCACAACAATGTCGGCACCCCACTCAATCGGGCGCACACCGTACGGTGAGGGCACGGTGTTGTCGACAATCAATGGAATGCCATTTTCGTGTGCAACCTTCGACACGCCTTCGATGTCGAACACGTCGTTGCGTGGGTTTGCAAGAACTTCACCGTAGAACGCCTTGGTGTTCGGACGAATTGCGCTCTTCCACTGACTGAGATCATGTGGATCGTCGACGAACGACACTTCGATGCCCATCTTCGGCAGTGTGTAGTGGAACAAGTTGTACGTACCGCCGTACAACGATGGTGATGCGACGATGTGGCTACCCGCTTCAGCCAACGTGAGGATTGCAAGTGTCTCAGCGCTCTGACCGCTCGACACGACCAATGCACCTGGCAGACCGACTGCGGTGGTGATGCCACCTTCAAGGGAACTAAGACGAGCTTCGAGAACTCCTTGCGTGGGGTTCATGATGCGCGTGTAGATGTTGCCGATCTCGGCCAATGCGAACAGGTTCTGCGCGTGTGCTGAGTCGCGGAACTGATACGACGTGGTCTGGTAAATCGGAACCGCGCGTGCACCCGTAGTCGGGTCTGGCTCTTGTCCGGCATGAATCTGGCGGGTCTCAAAACCCCAATTGGCATTCGTCATAGGCGCCAGACGCTACAAGCCAAAACCCGACCAAACAAGTCGGATTTCGTTTTTTCTCCACCCGCTCCAGTGTCGCCTCGCCGGCAGTGCTCCTCTCTGTGTCACCATTGCCCCAATGGGCTTGAGGGACGGTGACGGTTGGGTGTTTTGCGCCTGCGGAAATCGCCACTGGGGTCTCCATGGCGCAGCGGGTCTGCTGCTGGTGCGCACCGATCTCGACGCACCACATGTGCTTCTCCAACTGCGTGCCGCATGGACTCACGGTGGTGGAACATGGGCGCTACCCGGCGGTGCACTCGACTCACATGAAGATGCCGTCGCGGCAGCAAAACGCGAAGCAGAGGAAGAAGCAGGAATCATCGCGCACATGCTCGAGGTGCGCGCAATCTTCTCTGACGATCACGGTCCTTGGCGATACGACACTGTGATCGCGCACACGCACGGCGATGCAGGAGCATTCGCTGCAAACGCAGAATCTGATGATTTGCGTTGGGTGCACATCGATGAAGTCCACGAGTTCGACTTACATCCCGGGCTTCGTTCATCGTGGACTGAGTTGTCACGACACGTGCATCTCACGCTGAACAGCTGACCGCACCTTAGGCTGGCAAACATGTCTTCTCGCAGGCTTGTGCCGACTCTTCAAGTCGTGTCGCTGGCCAGCTCAATGGGCTACGGCGTCATGTTCACCGTGCTCGATGATTTTCGCGATAACTACGGAATTCCTGAGTCGAGCCTCGGACTGTTGGTGGCACTCGGTTTCTTCACATCGTTTGCGGCACAAATTCTCATCGCTCCGCTCGCAGACAAAGGACATGCACGACGACTCGTGATGCTTGGCGCATGGGTCGAAGCAATCGGCACACTCGGAATGGCGTTCGGCACCAACTTCACGGTGCTCGCACTGAGTCGATTCCTCATGGGTGTCGGGGCAGGTGCTGCTCTGCCGGCCGTTCGTCGCATCGTGGTTCAGAGCGATCGAGAGAACATGGGTCGAAACCTTGGCCGCATTCTCTCGTTTGATGTCGCAGGCTTTGCAACAGGACCTGTGCTGTCAGCAATTCTCGCCGACACTGTCGGGTTCGGCGCTCCATTCATCATCGTTGCCGGCGCACTTCTCGTTCTCGGCTTTATGGTTGCGCGTCTTGAAGTGCCCGAGACATCAGAAGAGTTACGCACTGACAAACGACTGGCATTTGACCTCCTGCGTGTGAAGCCTCTTGCCGGTGCAATTTTCATCGGAGTTGCGTTGTTCCTCATGATTGGCACATTCGATGCAACGTTCGTGGTGATGATGGATGACCTCGGGGCTTCAAGTTGGATGTCGAATGTCGGCATCACGGCATTCGCGCTACCACTTGTATTTCTCGGACCCATTGGCGGTCGACTCACTCAACATGTCGGACCATTTGTGGCAGCTGCGACGGGCATTCTGTTTGGCGCAATCTTCATGACGTCCTATGGAGTACTCACTGTGCCCCTCATCATCTTGACCATCGGTCTTTTCCACGGAATCGTTGACGGTCTCACCGTCACTGGTTCGGGAATGGCAGTCAGCATGGTGGCTCCGCCAGAACGATTAGCTGGAGCACAAGGTCTCATGGGTGGCCTGCAAACTCTTGTCGGTGGTGTCGCCGCCGCGCTGGCCGGCCTGAATTACGAACACCTGGGGCGAACCGTCACCTTCTCAGTTGCGGCTGCTCTGATGGTGGCACTCGTGGTGTGCGGGCTGTTGTTCGCAGGTGGCGCAGTACGGTCCACTAGCCCACGTTTTCGCAAAGAAGAGTTGGTGTCATGAAGCGCAGCGACTGGGTGCTTCTCGTCATTCCCGGAATCATTTGGGGTGCAAGTTTCTTCTTCATCGCCGAAGGTCTTGATGCGTTCCCGCCGCAGCTGATCACGCCGATGCGCTTGGTGTTCGGCTTTCTCACCCTCATCCCGTTCAAGGGATCGCGCGTCAAACTTCCGCGCGAGGCATATCCACGTTTGATTTTGCTCGGCTTGTTCTGGATGACATTTCCACTGTCTCTTTTCCCATTCGCCGAACAGCATGTGTCGAGCAGCATCACCGGAATGTTGAACGGTGCAACTCCGTTGTTTGTTGCGACATTTGCAGGCCTGCTCGCGCGACGACTGCCGCCAAGGCAACAAGTTCTCGGCCTCGTAGTTGGTTTCATCGGAGTTGTGTTCATTGCTGTTCCGACACTTGGTGAAGGATCCAACAGCGTGTTCGGTGTGTCGCTCATCATCCTTGCGGTGTCGTGTTACGGCATCTCGATCAACATGTCAGGGCCTCTGCAACAAAAGTACGGAACCCTTCCGGTGATTGTTCACTCACAAGCAGTAGCCATCATCTGCACGCTTCCATTCGGGTTGGCATCGCTTCCCGACGCAACGTTCGCGTGGCACTCGTTGTTGTCGATTATCGCTCTTGGTGTCGGAGGAACAGGTATTGCCTACGTGATGGCAATCACATTGGTCGGAAGAGTCGGCGGCACTCGGGCTTCCGTCACCACCTATGTGATGCCAGTGGTGAGTTTGTTTCTTGGCGTCGTGTTACGCAGTGAACCCATTGCGGTTCTGTCACTCATCGGATGTGCAATTGCGTTAATTGGTGCGTTCGTTACGAACAAACCTTCACCCGTAGGCACTCAGACTTCAACGAACTGAATTCAGCGCTTCCCACACTCGTCGCGGAGTGCACGGCATATCCATGTGTTCAACACCAAGGTGCGCCAACGCGTCAACAACAGCGTTGTGCACTGCTGGTGTCGCCCCGATTGTTCCGGCCTCACCAATTCCTTTTGCACCCAACGGGTTGCGTGGTGTCGGAGTTTCCATGACAACTCGTTCGAACGACGGCAACTCGGCTGCTGAGATGCACGCGTAATCGGCGAGGTTCGACGTGATGGGGTTGCCATCTTCGTCATAACGCACTTCCTCTAGTAACGCCTGGGCGATGCCCTGCGCGAGACCACCGTGCACCTGCCCGTCAACAATGAGCGGGTTCATGATGGTTCCGGCGTCGTCACATGCCACATGTCGCCGCACTTCAACGGACCCGGTTTCGGTGTCCACCTCCACCACGCATACGTGACTTCCAAACGGAAATGTGGAACCTTCGGGCACAAAATCTGCTTCACCAAGAAGTGCGCTCGAGCCGCCAGTAGCGACATCGGCCCAGGTCTTCACCGGTTGTGGCGAACCCGCCACGTGAAAGGCGCCGCGCGACACATCGAACACCACATCATCGACTGAAGCTTCCAGAAGATCTGCCGCTACTGACCGAGCAGCGTCGATGACTTTGTCTGCCGCCATCTGCACAGCCGTGCCGCCAACCTGCAGGCTTCGTGAGCCGCCTGTGCCTCCGCCACGCTGAATGTCATCGGTGTCGCCGAAACGAAAATCGATTTTGTGCATCGGTATGCCAGTGGACTCCGCCACGATCATTGCCCACACCGTGTGATGGCCTTGCCCGTGTGACGAAGAACCTGTGCGAACGATGGCGCCACCATCAGCAGTGATTTCGACTGAACCAAACTCAGGCCCGCTCATCGGGTTTGTTGTTTCCACATAACTGGCAACTCCGATGCCCATCTGCACGACATCGCCACGTTCACGACGCTCGCGCTGCTCACGACGAAGTTCGGCATAACCGGCAGCAGTAAGTGCTGCATCGAGAGCTTTCTCATATTCGCCAGAGTCATACGCGGCACCCATTGCAGTCGTGAGTGGAAAAGCACTTGATTGCAAGAAGTTGCGACGACGCACCTCGGCGGGGTCGAGGCCACACTTCGCGGCAAACACATCAATGATGCGCTCGATTGCCGCCGTGGCTTCTGGTCGACCGGCACCGCGGTACGCCTCAGTCGGAGTGGTGTTGGTGAGAACGGAATGCGACTCATACTCGACCTTGGCAATGTCGTACACCGCACTTGTCATGAGGCGCGTCATGATTGGCAACACTGCACCCATACGTGCATACGCACCACTATCTTGCAACACCTCAAGTCGATACGCGAGGAACTTGCCATCGCGCGTACCGCCAAGTGTTGCGCGCTGAACTTGTCCACGCCCATGCCCCATGGACACCAAATTCTCACTACGCGTCTCAGTCCATCGCGTTGCATGTCCGTGTGTCTTTGCCACCCAACCCACAAGAATTTCTTCTGGGTACTGACCAGACTTCGCTCCGAAGCCGCCGCCGACATCCGGAGTGATCGCTCGCACCTGGGATGGTTCTAGATCCAATGCGTTTGCGATGCCATCTCGCGCACCGTGAACACCTTGACTACATGCCCACTGTGTGAGTGTCGTGCCGTCCCATGTCGCCGCTGCGGCTCGCACTTCCATCGGCACCGGCGCCACACGCTGATTCTCGATTGTCAATGACACCACCACATCACAGTCAGCAAAGATCGATTCATCAGCTGGGCCAGGAAAGGTGACCGCCACATTCGTGCCCGCATCTGGGTGCAACAACACGTCGCCGCGAAGTGATTGCTCAAGATCAAGAACCGGTGGCAATGTGTCGTAATCGACAATCACAGTCTCTGCTGCATCGATGCCTTGCTCTTTGGTCTCACTGACAATCAGAGCGATCGGCTCTCCCACATACCGAACAACGTCGCGCGCAAGGTATGGGCGCAGCATTTTCTGGTTCAGTAAAACCATCGCCGGAGGGGCAGGTTGCAACGACAAAGTGGTGCCGGTGTACACCGCGACGACACCTGGCATTGACTCAGCCACGCTCGTATCGACGCCTGTGATACGACCGTGCGCGACAGTTGAACGAACAAACGAGAGATGCCATGCATCTGGCAACGGCAAGTTCGCAATGTAGGTGCCTTGACCCGTGAGAAAGCGTGGGTCTTCGAGGCGTTGGACTCTGGTTCCGAGAATGCTCATCAGGCAGTCCAACCGCCGTCGACCACGAATTCGCCGCCGTTGCAGTATGAGCTTTCATCGCTTGCCAAGAACAACGCCATGGTGGCAACTTCCTGTGCTTCTGCTTCACGGCCCATCGGGATGCGTGTGCGCACTGCCTCACGCACGCCCGAGCCGACGTTGTCGAATGTCTGCAACATCGCAGTGTCGATAATACCTGGGTGAATGGAATTGACACGCACGCCGAACGGTGCGAGCTCTTTGGCGACACCGCGCGACATTCCACGCACTGCCCATTTGCTCGCGCCATACGCAAGAAAACCCGCGGCACCTTGGAGGCCTGCGATGGACGAGATGTTGATGATCGAGCCGGATTGTTGCTTCACCATGTGTTCAGCGACGGCTTTCATTCCAAGAAACACACCAACTAGGTTGATATCAATGGTGCGCCGATACATATCCAGTGTTGTGTTCAACACTGTTCCGGTCTCGAAGATGCCCGCATTGTTCACCAACACATCAATGCGACCAAACGTTTCAACTGTCGACGCAACTACTGTCGCCCACTCATCCTCACTCACCACGTCATGATGCATGTACACGCATGCCGACGCATCGGGGGAAATGTTCTTTGCGGTCAGCGCTCCGTCTTCGTCGCGCACATCTGTGATGACGACACGTGCGCCTTCACTTGCGAATAGTGCAGCTTCGGCTGCGCCCATTCCGCGAGCACCACCAGTGATCAGTGCAACTTTCCCTGCCAAGCGTCCTTGTGTCATGGAAACGTTCTACTCCACTACAGCGGTGACATGGTTACTGCTATCGCGTCGTGCCTGCAACAACAGACGTACCGCCACCACGATGAGAAGAGTCGCGAAGAGGAAGTTGGACACAGAATCAGACATTCGGGCAGCAATCCATCCGCCTGCAACGGCCGCGACAATTCCCGACGTCGCCACGACCCCTGCGGCACGAAGATCAACATTGTCATTACTTCGGTTGCGCCAGGTTCCCATTGCTGCCGTGGGAATGATGACGGCAAGCGACGTTCCCTTCGCGACAACTCCTTCGACGTGGAGCAGCATCATCATCGCTGGCACCATCACGACACCACCGCCAACACCGAGCAGGCCGGAAAGAATGCCCGTAACCAGACCGATAACCACGAGTGCGATGGCACTTGCGAGGTTCAGTGCACCGCGCCCTTCTGCTCCCATCGAAATGAACAATCGGATTGCCGACACCAACAGAACCACTGAAAAAGCCACTGCAAGCGTGCGATGAGGGAGCACGTTCAAGAGCGCAGTCCCAGCCACCGCCCCGATGACCGCACCAACCACCAGCCAAGCTGCGACAGGCCAATCAACATGGTCATGCGCCCAGTAGGTCACCAAACTTGATGCTGCAATCGGCAGTACAGCCGCTAGCGACGTTCCATGCGAGGTGCGCTGGTCCATTCGCGCCAGAAATACAAGGCCAGGCACAATCAATATGCCGCCACCGACACCGAAGACCCCCGACAACAGCCCAGCAGCCACGCCAACCAAGAGCGCGGGCCCAGTTGGCAAACCATGACCATCAGAGTTTGTGCGATTGTGCAATAGCGTGCCCCCGAACGGAAAAGATTTCAACTAGCGCACCATGAAATAGGCGCATCCCTTGTCAGTGCGCCAAAACTACTCGTATCCTTCACAGTCTTACCCAGTGGGAGGGTGTCCAAGCCCCCCAAAACATCCAATCTGCGGGGAGAAAAAATGCAGAAGAAAACCGGACGTCGCGTTGCGGCGCTCATCGTGGGTCTTGGCCTTGTGGCCGCTTCCTGTGGTGGCGATGACAGCTCGACCGACACAACTGCAGCATCAGATACGACTGCTGCAGCATCAACATCCAATGGCGAACTCGCGGGCATGAAGGGCACCACTCCGTTGGTGGAACTTTCCCAAGAGTTCAAGGACCGTCTCCTTGAGGTCGATCCTGCACTGACTGACTACTCATACGCAGCCGAGACATACGACTCGGTCACGGTGATTGCTCTTGCAGTGGAGAAGGCACAAGACGACGGCATTGCCTATGCCAACGAGATCAACGGCATTACGCGCGACGGTGAAAAGTGCACCGACTTCGCGACATGTGCTGCTCTCATCAAAGAAGGTAAGGACGTCGACTATGACGGCGTTTCTGGACCACTCGAGTTCTCCGGTAACGGCGAGCCCCTCAAGGCTTCCTACGGCGTTCTTCAGTTCGGTGCAGACAACCGTCTCGACGACAGCCTCACCACCTACATCGAAGCAGCAGCTCCTGCTGATGCAGACGTCGCTCCGATCCCCGCTGAGGGTGATCGCAAGGGTGATGGCGTTCTGACCATCGGTTCGATCCTGCCGCAGACTGGCTCACTCGCCTTCCTCGGACCACCGGAATTCGCTGGTTTCGACCTCGCCCTCAAGGACATCAATGCTGCTGGTGGCGTGCTGGGTAAGGACGTTGTGGGTATCAAGGGTGACTCTGGTGACGCCACCACTGACACTGCATCGAAGACAGTTGACGCTCAGCTTTCGCAGAACGTCGACGCCATCATCGGTGCTGCGTCGTCTGGTGTGAGCCTCACCGTGATCGACAAGATCACGGCTGCTGGTGTCGTCCAGTTCTCGCCTGCGAACACGTCGAAGAAGCTCTCTGACTACGCCGACAAGGGTCTCTACTTCCGTAGCGCCCCATCGGACATCGTTCAGGGTGCAGTGTTGGCTGAAGTCATCAAGGGTGACGGCGCATCGAACGTGGCGATCATCGCTCGTAACGACGCATACGGCACCGGCTTGGCCGAAGACCTCGCGAAGAACCTGGAAGCAGGTGGCGCAAAGGTCGTCGTAACCAAGATCTATGACGAGAAGGCAACCGCATTCGACGCGGAAGTCGACGAGATCAAGGCCGCTGGCCCTGACGCAGTTGCAATCATCGGTTTCGATGAGACCTCCAAGATCCTCGCCACCATGGTGGAGAAGGGTGTTGGACCGAAGGCCATCAAGGTCTACGGATGCGACGGCAACATGGGTAACGCCCTTGGTGAGAACTTCGACGCAGGTAAGTGATTACCCGCTAGTCGAATCCCATTCGATCAACGGAAAGGCCCGGGCGAAAGCCCGGGCCTTTCTCATTGTCTGGGAACTTCTCTAAATGTCAGTCGATGACCAGAGTCAGTCAATGATCAGCTCGTAGGTGACAGAGCGTCTTGCAACGGCGAAACCGAGGCGCTCATACACCGACACCGCGCCGGTCGGGTTGTCGCTATCGACATACAACCCTGCATGGGTGAGGCCGGCGCGTCCATACGTCTGAACGACCTGAGAGATGAGAGTCGACGCAACTCCCCGACCACGCCATTCACGCACAGTCGCCACTTTGTCAACCCATCCCACTCTTTCGACAACAGCACCGTTGTCGATGTCATCATCTGGAAATCGATGGGTTAGTACCAGCCCGACAACGTCACCGTTCTCATCGAGCGCAACGAGTGAAAGGTCGCGGCGGGTTGCCACACCGGTGGTGAGCTGCGACCACCGCAATTCATCATCTGGCGCTGAGCCCCAATGATCAGCGAATGCTTCGTTCTTCACTCGTCGAAGCTCGTGGTCGTCAGCGGCATCCCATTCGATGACCGTGACACCTTCAGGTACAGGAACAATTGGCACGTCACTGAGCGGCGTACGCATTTCTGCAAACCAACGAATTGGGGTCATTCCTAAGTTGGTGAATATTCGTTGAGCATCAGCGTCGTATTCAGGCGCATCGGCGCGCATGATTTTGCGGCCCACATCTGGCCCCATGCGTAGCTTCTGTTCAGCTCGCCTCGCACCCCATTCCGATAACTGAGTACCGACACCACGTGAGAGAAACTGTGGGTGCACACGGGCGAACACATAGCAGCGTTGATCGTGAGATTCACTGGCGAGGTGGTAGGTGTACACGTAACCCACTGCACGACCATCTACGAGAGCGATGCAAATATCAAACTCACGAAACACGAGTGGCTCAATGAACTCTTCGTCGAACAATTCGACTGTGTCCACAATTGGAATTCCGAAGTGCTCATTCCAAGCAGTTGAAATCGCTGCGATTGTTGCGAGGTCACCTTCTGCAAATGGTCGAAGCTCGACCGTCATGTTGCGCTGCCTCAGTTGCGAGAAGACTTGGCGAGAGTGCCGAGGTACAACTCGATGACCTTCGGGTCTTTCAGCAACTCACGACCGGTGCCGGTGTAGGCATTGCGGCCCTGGTCAAGCACGTATCCACGGTCAACCACTTGCAAACACCTATTGGCGTTTTGCTCCACCATGAGAATGGCAACACCCGACTCATTGATTTTCTTGCACTGAATGAACACTTGGTCTTGAAGTGCTGGCGACAGACCGGCTGAGGGTTCATCGAGCAGCAACACGGTGGGCTTCAACATGAGCGCACGACCCATGGCCACCATCTGACGTTCACCGCCAGAGAGCGAGCCTGCACGCTGATCAATGCGCTCGCCGAGACGAGGGAACATCTCGACCGCATAATCGAGTCGTTCGTCCAGCATGTTGGGACGCAAGAAGCACCCCATCTCGAGGTTCTCACGAACGGTCAACGAGGGGAACACATTGCGAGTTTGAGGCACAAAGCCCACACCTCGGGCGACGAGCTCATACGGCTTCATTCCGGTGATCTCTTCACCGTTCAGCTTCACATGCCCGCTGCGAATGTTCACCAGACCGAGCACTGCTTTCAGAAGCGTGGACTTGCCAGCACCGTTGGGGCCGATGATGCCAACGAACTCACCAGCAGCGACAGTGAGGTCACAACCATTGAGAATGTTCACTTCGGCGACATAGCCGGCAATGACGTTCTCGACATCGATGACGTTCGCAGCCATCAGCTACCTCCCAGATCTGAGTCATGGTGGGCGCCAAGGTAAGCATCGATGACCGCCTGATTGGATCCGATGTCGTCTGACGTGCCTTCAGCGATGACGACACCTTCGGCCATCACGATGATCCAATCACTGATCTCGCGCACCATGTCCATGTCGTGTTCGACGAAGAGCACCGTGCGACCCTCATTACGCAGTCCTTTGATGTGTTCGAGCAAACTCTGTTTGAGAGCAGGGTTGACGCCTGCCATCGGCTCATCGAGCATCACCATTTCTGGTTCCACCATGAGTGCACGAGCCATCTCCAGCAACTTGCGCTGACCTCCAGAGAGACCACCTGCAAGTTCATCGCGCATGTGAGCAAGATTGAACCGTGCCAGAAGTTCTTCGGCCCGAGCGGTGATTTCTGCCTCCTGTGCACGCCACAGCGGAGAAAACAATCCGCGGAAGATGTTCTCGCCCTTCTGGTGTGCGGCTCCGAGGCGCATGTTTTCGATGACACTCATTCGGGAAAGCGCTTTGGTGAGCTGAAATGTGCGCACCATGCCAAGTCGAGCGACTTTGTGTGCAGCCATTCCATCGAGGCGTTGACCATTGAACACCGAGGTTCCGTGATCGGGAGAGTCGAACCCAGTGAGCAGGTTGAAAAACGTGGTTTTCCCAGCACCGTTCGGACCGATGAGAGCGGTGATCTTGTTACGCGGCACTTCGACATGGTCGACATTGACCGCTACGAGGCCACCGAAGGCACGCCGAACACCGTCGACGACGAGAATCGCGTCATCTTTTTTCGAGCCAGGAACAGGCTGATACGACGCGGTGTTAGCGGACATCGAAGGCCTGCTCTCGCTTGTCACCGAAGATGCCTTGTGGCCGCACAATCACAAGAATTGCAAGCGCAAGACCAGCCACGATGAAACGAACCTGTGAGAAGTTGTTCTCGTCCACAATCCACTCAGGAAGCAGCGGAGTTGGATCTGTCGGAGTTGTTCGCGTTGCCTGCTGCAACGTGATGTCAACAAACTGGATAACGAAGAGGAAGATCATCGTTCCGATGACAGGACCCTTCGCACGCGCGATGCCACCCAAGATGATGATGGTGTAAGCGAAGAATGTGAACGTGGTGGAAAAGTCCTGTGGCTGTGAAGACTGCTTGTCGAGCACCAACCACATACCGCCGAGCGCCCCAACAAAACCGCCAATAATCAGACTCTGCATCTTGTACGCGAAGATGTTCTTACCGAGGCTGCGCGCAGCGTCTTCGTCTTCGCGAATGCTCTTCAGCACTCGGCCCCATGGGCTGCGCATCAGCGCCCAGATTCCGGTCGACACCAGCGCCACGAGAATCCAGCCGGTCACCAAGAGCCACAGTCGGTAACCATCGACCTTCTGCGCCCACAGAGTGATGCCATCGTCGGGGAAAGGATTGATGTTCTCCATGAAGCGGGTGAAACCTTGGAGACCGTCGTTTCCGCCTGTGAGCCAGGTGAACCTCACTGAGTTCATGAACAATCGAATGATCTCAGCCACGGCAATTGTGACGATGGCCAAGTAATCAGCTCGTAATCGAAGCGTCGGTATGCCGAGCAGCAACGCCAAGATGACGGACGACACGACCACCATCAACACTGCAAGCGGCCACGGCCAGTCATAGCGACTGATCGGAATGGACAGTGAATACGCACCGATTGCAGCAAACCCGGCCTGCCCGAAGTTCAGAAGGCCGGTGTAACCGAAGTGCACATTGAGGCCCGATGCCACGAGGATGTAAGCCACCGCGTTGGCACTGATGGCGGTGTAGAAGGAGTTCGAGAGAATGAGGTCCCACTTCATCCGATGCGCTCCTTTCGTCCGA
>JBJTGC010000156.1:0-6387 GCA_046093725.1 Actinomycetota bacterium | reverse complement strand
GCGACGTCCTTGCACCTGAACCATCGGTTCTGGTGAGCCTCCGACGATGGTGAGGTCGGGCTGACGAACGAAATACATGTACGGGCTCGGGTTGACCTGACGAAGAACGCGATACACATCGAACGGGTCGGCTTCTAAGTCGATGGAAAAGCGTTGCGACAACACCACTTGGAAAATGTCGCCTGCACGCACGTGCTCCTTCGCAACCTCGACAGCTCTTTCATAGGCGCCATCGGGCATGGATGACCGCATGGATGGCAGATTGTCGCCGGGCGCAGGAGGCTCGACTGCGACATAGTCAAGTGGCTTCGACAGGTCAGCAACTGCACGGTGCACGCGCTCGACCGCTGCCTCATACGCCTTGTCAACCTCTGCGCCATCGAGTCCTGCGACCAGCACGCTTTCGAGCATGTACACACGCTGTCGCCAGTGGTCGAATGCGGCAAGTGACCCGATGATGCTGACGGAAGCGTCAGGAACGTCGCGATCATCGGAAGGAACATTAGGAAGATGCTCAACCTCACGAATGACGTCATAACCCAAATGCCCCATGAGCCCGCCTTGAAGCGGCGGTAGATCATCGAAATGTGGAGCTCGATACACGCGCAACAGCTCTTCCATTGCAGCGAGAATTCCCTGGTCAAGTGGTACCGACTCCGGCACCGATCCTTGAGTGGTAATTCGACCGTGTCGAAGTGTCAGTGTTCCTCGCGGATGTCGACCGACGAACGAGAACCGACTCCACCGTTCACCGTGTTCGACTGATTCGAGCAAGAAGCCGTCACCCTCGCCCACCAATTTCACGAACGCCGCAAGCGGTGTTTCAAGGTCGGCAAGGACTTCGATCCATACGGGCACCACGGTATGCGTGTGCGCAAGTGCACGGAATTCTTCGAGCGATGGCTTGATGGTGAGATCATGCAGATCTTTCATGACACCACGTCAGTCACTTCGTGCCAAATGGCTGAAAAAAACAACTGCGTTCGCCGGTGTGACACGCACCTTTTCCTTCTTGGTCGACGACAAAAAGCAATGTGTCACCGTCGCAGTCATAGAACGCCTCACGAACGTATTGGCCGTCACCACTTGTGTCACCTTTACGCCACAATTCTTGGCGGCTGCGACTCCAGTACACCATGCGACCTTCAGCAAAAGTCATGGACAACGACTCGCGGTTCATCCAGGCCATCATCAGCACTTGCCCAGTTTCAGCACACTGTGCAATTGCGGGAACAAGACCCTCGGCGTTGAACTTCACAGAGGACATCTGGTCGGCACTTGGCACGATGACTCGTCCTTGAGCTGTCATCAGAGATACAACCCTGTGCTCGCTTCGATTCGACTTGCCGCAACCGCATGAAGATCGCGCTCACGCAACATGATGTAGTCGTCGCCACCGACCTCGACTTCATATCGATCGTCAGGGCTGAACAACACACGATCACCCACTTCGGCAGATCGCACGTTTGCACCGAGTGCAACCACTTCAGCCCATACCAACCGCTTGCTTATTTGGGCAGTTGCCGGAATGAGAATGCCACCGCTGGAGCGACGCTCTCCCTCGTTCTGTGGAATGCGCACCAGCAATCTGTCGTTCAACATCTTGATGGGAAGCTTCTCGTCACCGCCTGACACGCCCTGCACGGTACCGTCAAGGCGGTGCGTGTGGAAACCGTTTCTCTGCAGACACTCGATGGACTCGTGCTTGAAGCCGACCTCGTGCGCACAAATGAGGCGATGGCTCCTACTGCTGCATGGGTGGTGTGTCATCCTCATCCGCTGTACGGCGGCGACCGCCACAACAACGTCGTGCAGAACATCATCTCCAGTGTCATCACTCGTCATGGCATCGCCCTCGCCCCAGATTTTCGTGGCGTCGGTAACAGCGAAGGTGAGCACGACGGTGAAGGTGCCGAGCGTCTCGATGTCGCAGCGGCAATTGCCTTTCTCTCGATGGTGGCCCCCGATGCGCCGATGGTGGTCGCGGGCTATTCCTTCGGGGCTGCCACCTGTCTCAACGTGAGCGACCCACGTGCACTTTGTTGGGTTGCCATCGCACCACCTGTGTCAATGATCGCCGGAGAATGTGTGGCTCGTGGGGATCATCGAATCTCGCACGTATTGATGCCAGCACACGACCAATTCACATCGCTCGAGGCTTCACGCAATGAGTTTTCTCGCTGGAAAAATGTCGACCTTCAGATTGCGCAAACCGCTGATCACTTCATGGCTGGCCAAACAGACGAGCTGGACGCACTCGTACACCGTGTGCAGTCATCGCTCGCTTAGCGTCACTGATGGTGTGCTCACCAAAGTGGAATATCGACGCTGCAAGAACTCCGGTAGCACCACCTTCAAGTACGCCTTCAACCAGATGATCAAGCGATCCGACTCCGCCGCTCGCAATCATTGGCACGGACACGGCGTCAGACACCGCACGCGTCAGTTCTAGGTCGAAACCCTCGCGTGTGCCGTCTCGGTCCATCGAAGTGAGGAGTATTTCCCCTGCACCACGACCCACCGCTTCGACCGCCCACTCGACCGCGTCGCGCGGTGTGGGTGTTCGGCCACCGTGGAGATACACCTGCCACCTACCGGTGTTCACATCGCGTTTTGCATCAATGGCACACACCACGCATTGCGCACCGAATTCATCAGCAATCTCTGAAATCAGTTCAGGTCGCTCGACAGCCGACGTGTTGACGCTGACTTTGTCGGCGCCAGCCCGTAACAACGCACGTGCGTGGGCGAGTTCTCTGATTCCGCCACCGACGGTGAATGGAATGAAAACTTGCTCTGCAGTTCGCGAGACGACATCAATCATGGTGTCACGCCCATCTGAAGATGCGGTGATGTCGAGAAACACCAACTCATCAGCACCCTCACGGTCATAACGAGCAGCCAACTCGACAGGGTCGCCCGCATCGCGCAAGTCAACGAAGTTCACGCCTTTGACGACTCGACCATTCGTGACATCAAGGCATGGGATGACGCGCGCAACCACGTCAGATGAACGTGCTGACATGTTCACTTCAGTGCCACCAATGCTTGGCTCACCGTGAAACGACCCTCGTAAATCGCCTTACCGGTGATGACGCCAGCAATCACGTTGGTTGCCCGCAACGCGACAAGATCGTCGATGCTCGCAACGCCACCGCTTGCGATGATCGGCGTGCTCGTGACTTCGGTCAAGGCGACAAGGCCGTCGATATCGGGCCCCATCAACATGCCATCGCGGGAAATGTCAGTGACAACGAAAGCCGCTGCATCGGGGAACAGTGCGACGCACTCGTCGATACGACGACCGCCACTTCGTGTCCAACCGTCAACTGAAACCTCTCCACCGCGATGATCGAGGCCGACCGCAACAGGCACAATTTGTGCAACTTCGGTCACCAATTGGGGCGTCGCGATCGCAGCAGAGCCCATCACCACTCGCGACACTCCTCGACGGGCTAGCTCTCGTGCATCGGCAACGCTGCGAACGCCTCCTCCAACTTGGACCCTCGCCGCACCTTCAGCAACACGTGCAATACCTTCGATGACATCTCGGTTGGTTCCGACACCAGACTTGGCGGCATCGAGATCGACCACGTGTATCCACTTCGCACCAGCGTCGACAAAATCGCGAGCGATGTTCACCGGGTCGTCGCCATACACGGTTTCCTCTTCGTATTTTCCTTGGGTCAGTCGAACAACACGTCCGCCACGCACATCGATTGCTGGATACAAGTCGATGTTTGTAGTCATCGTGGAACCCCCTCGACAAAATTCGACAGGATCCGCAAACCCGTTGCAGCAGATTTCTCAGGATGAAACTGGAGTGCAGCAACATTTCCTGATCGAAAAGCCACAGGCAACTCTGCACCGTAATTGGTGGTTGCAATCACGGATTGCGGGTCAGATGGATGTCCGGCGAGCGAGTGAACGAAATACACCCAGGCGTCATCGTCGAGTCCGTCGAACAATGGGTCCGATGTCTTCACGTGCAACTGATTCCACTGCATGTGCGGGCGCGGTACGCCCGTTGGAATCCACTCCACACGTCCCGGGATGACGGACAGACCCTTTGCGGTGTCATCCTCATCACTTCCATCGAACAACATCTGCATTCCCACACAGATTCCGAGAAATGGTCGACCAGAAGCCACTGCCTGATGAACAACATCTTCAAGTCCTGCCGACCGAAGCGCCCTCATGCACGCACCAAAGGCTCCGACTCCTGGCAACACGACCGCATCGGCCGTGTCAATGTCTGTGATGTTGTTCGTCAAGTGCGCACGAGCGCCGACGTGCTCCAAGGCTTTCTGTGCAGAACGCAGATTGCCGATGCCGTAATCGATGACCGCAATACGCGGCTGGTCGGTCACGAAAGGACGCCCTTGGTGGAGGGCACTCCTTCTGACTCGACACGAACTGCGTCGCGTAGACACCGTGCGAGACCTTTGAAGCTTGCTTCCACGATGTGATGCACGTTTTTTCCGTCAGTCAAATTGACATGCAACGTCATCGCTGCTGCCGTTGCGAACGAGGACACAGCATGCTCAGCAAGCGAAGGGTCAAACGGTGGATCACCAAGCGGAAGACACTCAGGGAGTGGAACGTTCCAAGACACAAAGGGGCGACCAGACAGATCCAAAGCAACTGACACAAGTGCTTCGTCAAGTGGAAACGAACCGGAGGCGAATCGTCTGATTCCTTGCTTGTCACCTAAGGCTTGCTTGAACGCTTCGCCCAGCGTGATCGCAACGTCCTCGACCGTGTGATGCGTGTCGATATGGAGATCACCTTTGGCCTGCACCTGCAGATTGAAACCGCCGTGTCGCGCGAGCTGGTCCAACATGTGGTCGTAAAACGGAATACCGGTCGACACATCAGATGAACCTTGACCATCGATGTCGAGCGCGACTGTGATGGACGTCTCTTTCGTGGTCCGTTCAATGCGGGCGGTGCGGGCCATGTCCCTATTCTGACTGCTCGAGCGCCTGCTTCAACGCCTCAATAAACGCCGAATTCTCGTCTTCGGTGCCAACCGTGACCCGAAGGCAATCCTCGACTCCCGACCAACTGCTGCAGTCCCGCACCAGTACTCCCCGATCCACCAATCGCTGCCATGTGGCATGACCGCCAATCCGGCGCGGTTTGAACAACACAAAATTGGCACCACTTGGCCATGTGTCGACGTCCAGCCGAGAGAGTGCCTCGGTGATTCGACCCCGTTCAGCCACGATGCGCGCCACACGGTCATTCATCTCGTCGACATAACCGAGCGCAGCAAGACCTGCTGCTTGCTTGAACGAATCGAGGTGATATGGCAAGACAACTGCATGCAACATGTCGACGATCTCGGGGGGCGCGATGACGTAGCCGAGACGAAGACCTGCAAGTGACCACGTTTTCGAAAACGTTCTGCTGACCACGACATTTCCACCAGGTGTGCTCGCCAACTCAACCGCAGAGCGCTCGGAAAACTCGGCATAGGCCTCATCGATAATGACGAGCCCTGAGGAAATGTCAGCGAGCAATTCGATGTTGCCCCACGCTTCGACACGACCAGTGGGATTGTTCGGAGAGCACAAGAACGTCACGTTCGGAGAATGTTCGCTGACGACGCGTTGAATTTCTTCCGATGACAGCGTGTAGTCAGACGACCGACGACCAGCAACCACAGTCGCGCCTGAAATTCGCGCGAGGTGCGCATGCAACTGGTATGTCGGCTCAAACACCGCCACGGTTCTGTTCGCTCCGGCGTACGACAACAACAGTGTCTGCAACACTTCGTTCGACCCGTTCGCCACGAACACCGAGGACATGTCGACACCGTGACGAGTAGCGATGGCTCCGCGAAGAGCGCGTGCCTCTCGATCCGGATAGCGATTCCAATCAATAGAGGCGACCAAGCGTGCTACCTCCGCGCGCCAGCCTTGGGGCGGAGGAAATGGCGACTCGTTGGTGTTCAGCCGCACAGGTACCTCGACTTGAGCCGAGTGGTATTTCGACAACGCAGAAATATCTGAGCGAGGCGGTACAGGTGCCGAGCGAGCCACGGTCACAACTTAGCGATGAGACTGAAGCACGCCGTCGATGTTTTTGTCAACGGGCGAGACGTTGTGCCCGCAACACCAGCCGATGCGCTGTCAACAACGCTCGCTCGGCCTCGTAGATCGCAGACACAAGGTCCTCATGGTTCCCTTGCATCGACGTCGCTAAATCGGCCATACGGTCGCGATAACGGGCCACGGCTTCGGCTGCAGCTCCGAGTTCAGCATTCATCGACTCGAGTGAGCTACTCATTGGCGCTTGCTCAATCTCATTTGCGCTTGCTCGATTTCGTTCCGTTCATCGCCACTTTGTCGCGCGTTGGCAAGTTTGACGAGGGGCAGATGT
>JBJTGC010000155.1:0-5770 GCA_046093725.1 Actinomycetota bacterium | reverse complement strand
TGCCACAGGTGGTGGACGCGGTCGGCAACGACGTCGCCGTCGTGGCAGCCGGCGGACTGTTCGACGGTCGCGGACTTGCCGCTGCCCTCACTCTCGGCGCTGACGGAGTGTGGATGGGTACACGTTTCATCGCCACACCTGAAGCTCGCACAGCAAATGGCTACAAAGAGACACTGCTCTCCATGGCCGAAGACGACACCGTCGTGTCGCGCGCCTACACGGGCAAGACCTGTCGCGTCGTGCGCACCGATTGGACACAACACTTCGAGGAGCATCCGGAAGAATTGAAGTCCTTCCCCGAACAATTCATCATCTCCAGCCGCGCAGGCGTCAATCACCTGGGACCATCAGACGGAGTAATTGCAGACCCGACGAGAGAGTTCATGCCAGCAGGTCAAGGTGCCGGCGCGATCACGTCGCTGGTTCCTGCGGGTGAACTGGTTCACACGATTGTGAAGGAAGCTGAGCAAGCTCTATCAAACGCTTCGCGACACGTGCGCTGACATGTTCTCGCTTCTTCGTCGCAACGGCGACGTTCGCAATCTGTTCATCGCCCAAGTTGTCTCGTACCTCGGAGATTGGTTCACGTTTGTCGCGCTGGCCGGGCTCGTGGAAGATCTCACTGGGTCGAAGTTTCTCGTTTCACTGGTGTTGGTTTCGCTCACTTTGCCGTCATTTCTCTTGTCTCCAGTAGCAGGAGCTGCAGCAGACCGGTTCGATCGAAAGACAATTCTCGTGCTGGTGTCGCTTGGTCAAGGTGTCGCCGCACTGGCCTTGCTGTTGACCGACTCAGTTGGTGTCTGGGTCGCATTTCTTGCCCAGTGCATCATCTCGGGTCTCGCTGCTTTCGTGCGCCCAGCGACAGAAGCAGCGGTGCCGAACTTGGTCGACAACGAGGACGACCTTCGCCTTGCCAACTCACTGTTCGGCAGCACCTGGGGAGTCATGCTGGCGGTTGGTGCTGCACTCGGTGGCGTATATGCCGACATCTTCGGTCGCACTGCTTCATTCATCACCGACTCCATCACCTTCTTCGTCGCAGCAGGTGCGGTGGCACTTGTGCGGGGAACGATGCAGCAAGAGCGCTCACCCGAGCAGGCATCACGCAAGATGCGACCCATGCGTGACATGAAAGAAGCAGTACAACTCGCCCGCGAAGACAAAGTGATCTTTGCGCTGATGTGTTCAAAGCTCACATTTGCAGTTGGTGCCGGCATCGTTAGCCAGATACCCGTGCTTGCATCGAGTGCATTCAACGCTGGCGACACCGGCCGCGGGCTGCTTTTTGGTGCGCGCGGTATCGGCAGTGGTCTTGGGCCGATCATTGCCGCACGAATGGCGGGCGGTGACATGCGACGCATTCTGCACATCTGCGGAATCTCCGGCTTGGTGTTTTCCATTTGTTACGTCGGAGCGGCAGTGTCACCGTCCATCATCATCGCCGGAGTTGCAGTGGCGCTCGCTCACTTGGGTGGCGGTGCTCAGTGGACCCTGTCCACCTATGGACTTCAGATGGAATCGCCAGATGCACTTCGTGGCCGGGTGATGGCCGGCGACTTTGCACTCGTCACATTGATGCTGAGTGTCACCAGCGTTCTTGCCGGCATTACTTCTGACGCCATCGGCGTACGGCCGACAATCGCAATTTTCGCTGCGGCAGCGGCCGCAGCGAGCATCACCTATCTGATGTTCACGCGCACGCTTAGAGCGAATCTGCGACCGACGACGCAGCCTTGATGAGCGCTTGCGACCTGAGGTCGCCGGCAAGATTCGCTGACATCGCATTCATCACGTACGCAAAGGCCAAGTCGCGCGACGGTTGTGCAAACGCGACAGAGCCACCAGCACCTGGGTGACCGAAACTTCCGGGTCCAGCCATCGGAACAAATGGTCCGCTCGTCATGAAGCCCATGCCAAATGTTGTTCCCAACACCAAACACTTGTCTGGTTCATTCTCAGGCGTGACTGTCCGCGCGGCTCGTTCACGAACGGCTGATGACAACAATTGCGTACCGTTTATCTCTTGCATTGTTGCTGCATAAATGGTCGCAAGAGAGCGAGCATTCGAAATGCCGTTTGCTGCCGGAATTTCAGCAGCACGCACTCGCGGCTGATTGAAGGCACCATCGCCGAACACTCCCCCGAGCGAGAGCGCATCATGTGCCGGAGTGCCAGGCCCCATGAACTTTTCAATCATTGCTGCGATTTTCGGATCGACTTTTGATTCCTTCTTCGTCGACCGCTGGGTAGTGACGTCAGAAACGCGGGGCTCGTGCTCTGCCGGCAAGCCGATGTACATCTCAACTCCGAGTGGTCCTGCAATCTCTTCTTGTACGAAGCGTCCTGGTGAACGACCGTCGACGCGTCGAATGACCTCACCGATGAGCCATCCGTACGTGAGTGCGTGATAGCCGTGCGCCGTACCAATCGGCCAACGTGGCTCAGTGGCCGCAAGACGAGCAGTGATGGTGTTCCAATCAAGTGCTTCCTCAATTGTCAGTGGGCCATCAACTGCGTACAGACCACACTGGTGCGACATCAGTTGCGCAATTGTCGCTTCATCCTTTCCGTGCTGGCCGAACTCTGGCCAATGGTCGACCACAAGATCGTCGTAGTCCACCAGGCCTCGGTCGACAAGCATCGCAAGCGCGATGGCGGCGATGCCCTTTGTGGTGCTGAACACCAACTGCAGTGTGTCCTTCGAATAGAGAACGGCATCGGTCTTGTCAGTGAAGCCACCGATGAGATCCACCACGCACTCACCACGGTGAAAAATGCTGACTGCGGCCCCCACCTCACCTTGCGATGCAAAGTTGTCGGCGAAGACCTCGCGTACGGGCTCCCACCCTGCGGCGACAGTTCCACTGATTGGAGTAGTCACGACTGCCTCAGGCCTCATCGACAATCGAGCGAAGTGTCTCGATGGTCTTTGTCGCATTCGGACCGATGGGGTTCACATTCAACACCGTCACTCCTGCTGCTTTGAATGCCGCGACGCGTTCCTTGATGAATGATCGGGGTCCGACCAAGTTCGACAAGTCGAGCCATTCCGCCGGAACATGGCTGGCGGCTTCTTCCTTCTTGCCGTCGAGGTAGAGGTCCTGAATCTGGCGTGCTTCGTCGGCATATCCGTAAGCAACAGCGATGTCGTTGTAGAAGTTCTTGCCGCGCGCACCCATGCCACCCACGTACAGGGCCACACCGGGACGACCAAAATCGAGAATCTTGTTCTTGGCATCTCCGGTGAGCGAGTCGTCGATTGCGAGCATGCCACCTGCAGCTATCTCGAGTTTTCCAAGCGTTGCGTCGCGCTTGGCAAGACCCAACTTGAGAGACGCACCCCACACTTGCTCGTACTTCTCCGGAATGAACATGATCGGCAACCAACCATCGGCATGTGCTGCGGTGGCTTCGATGCTCTTGTCCTTGAGTGACGCCCACCAAATGGGAATCGTCTTGCGAACTGGATGGTTGATGATCTTCAACGGTTTTCCAAGTCCGGTTCCCTGGCCTGCAGGCAAGGGAACTTTCACTGTTTTGCCGTCGTAATTAAGAGGTGCTTCGCGCTTCCACACCTCACGACACACATCGATGTATTCCTTGATGCGTTGCATCGGCTTGTCGTATGACACTCCATGGAAACCCTCGATCACTTGAGGTCCCGATGCGCCAAGACCAAGGATGAAGCGCCCATTGCTGACGTAGTCACAACCAGCGGCTGTCATGGCCATCAGTGCAGCTGTTCGGGAATACACATTCAAAATGCCAGTGGCAATCTCCACTCGCTCAGTGCGTGCCGCGAGATACCCGACTTGAGAGATGGCATCGAAGCTGTAGGCCTCCGGCACCCACACCTGATCGAGTCCGGCTTTTTCCAACTCGACAACCTGGTCGACGGACTCTTTGAAACCACCGGCGTAATTCAGCATCATCGCCAACTTCATGGGCACCTCCATATTGGTCACTTCACCCTAGGTTCTTGACCCTCTGTCCCTGAACACGTGCTGGCTCGTCGGTGGTTTTCGTGTGCCGCCCTGCGACAATGCGAAGGTGCATCACTCGCAGGACAAGGAAACATCAGCACCGATGGTCAAATATGTCCGACTCGCCGATGATCTTCAACTCTCGTGTCGAGTGTGGGGTGCGCCGTCTGAGCGCGGAATCCCCATTGTCATGGTTCATGGCTTGGCATCGAACGCCCAACTGTGGGATGGCTCCGCTCGACACCTCACGACGCACGGCCACGGTGTCATTGCTATAGACCAGCGCGGTCACGGCACCAGCGACAAGCCCGATGATGGCTACGACATGGACACCATCACTGATGACCTCGCAACATTGCTCGACATCCTCGCTCAACGCGACGAATCATGGACGCGACCTCTTGTGGTTGGTCAGTCATGGGGAGGCAATGTCGTCATTCACTTGGCGGCGCGTTATCCGTCGAAAGTGCGCGGTGTGTGCGCCGTTGATGGCGGCACCATCGATCTGAAGTCCGCGTTTCCTAACTGGGACGACTGTGCGCAGCACTTGGCTCCGCCACACATCGCTGGCACGCGTTATGACCGTCTGTGGGCAGCCATCAAAGCAACACACCCCGATTGGTCTGACGACGCTGTTGATGCGACCTTGGCAAACATGGAACACCTACCAGACGGAACAGTGCGTCCGTGGTTGACACGGGAGCGTCATATGAAGATTCTTCGCGGTCTCTGGGAACACAGCCCTCTTGATCAGTTTTCGCAGATCTCTGTGCCCGTGATGTTCACACCAGCAATTGACGACTCAGATTTCTCGACACGGAAACGCAGCGCACTTGATGTCGCTCAGCAAAACATTCGCCGCTGCAAAGTTGTCCCCTTCATCGGTGCCGACCATGATCTTCACGCCCAGCACCCACGGCAATTCGCCGATGTCATCCATGACGCCATCACAGAAGGTTTCTTCGCATGAGCTCCTTGCCGCGCATTCTCACCATCATGGGGTCCGGCGAAACCGCACCAACAATGGTCAGCACTCACCGAAAACTCGTCGCGACATTGCCGGCACCGGTCGATGCGGTCATCGTCGACACTCCATTCGGTTTTCAGGAAAACGCACCCGAGCTGGCTTCCCGCGCCATCGACTACTTCAAAGTCAGTGTCAACATCGACGCAAAGGTTGCTGGGCTCGTGCGGCTTCACGACACACACATTGCAGCAGACCCCGTATCGGTTGAGCGAGGACTTCGCCTTGTCGACTCGGCCACGTATCTGTTTGCCGGGCCCGGCTCGCCAACTTACGCTCTGCGGCAATGGGCTGGCAGCAGATTTGCTGATCTGCTGCGCTCGAAGGTGCAAAACGGTGGCATCGTCACCTTCGCATCAGCAGCTGCGCTAACGCTCGGCAAGTACACGGTCCCCGTGTACGAGATCTACAAGGTCGGAGAAGATGTCCGGCTCCTTGATGGCCTGAACGTGCTCGGCGACATCGGTGTGGATGCTGTCGTCATACCTCACTATGACAATGCTGAAGGCGGGAATCATGACACGAGGTACTGCTATCTCGGAGACACCCGACTGACCTTGCTCGAATCGATGCTTGATGAAGACACTTTCGTGCTGGGTGTCGATGAGCACACCGCAGTCGTCATCGACCTCGACGCCGACACATGCACAGTTGCCGGAAATGGATCGGTGACCATACGGCACAAAGGCTCATCACGAATCTTTGAAACTGGCGATGTGTTCTCACTCGATGTGCTGCGCAACCCGACTGTTCAACACGCTTC
>JBJTGC010000154.1:0-3254 GCA_046093725.1 Actinomycetota bacterium | reverse complement strand
ACGACCAATCGGCGTCGTCCTTGACCGCCTGCATGAAGTCGTCGGTGACGCGCACCGAGTTGTTGGCGTTCTGGTACTGAATGCTGAATGCGTCGGCACCATCGAGGTCCATGTCGAAGCCAGCATCGCGCAACGCGCGTGCCTTGCGCTCTTCCTTGACCTTGCACCAGATGAACTCTTCGACATCGGGGTGTTCGGCATTCAGGATGACCATCTTCGCCGCGCGACGGGTCTTGCCACCTGACTTGATGGTTCCTGCAGATGCGTCTGCACCGCGCATGAACGACACGGGACCCGAAGCGGTTCCGCCACCCTGCAACATTTCCGCACTGCTGCGAATGCGCGACAAGTTGATACCCGAGCCGGAGCCACCTTTGAAGATGACGCCTTCTTCGCGGTACCAATTCAAGATGTCGTTCATGGTGTCTTCGACCGACAAGATGAAGCACGCGCTTGCTTGCTGCGGCACACCTGCAACGCCGATGTTGAACCACACTGGCGAGTTGAACGCTGCACGCTGCGTGACGAGGATGTACTTCAACTCATTGCGGAACGTTTCTGCTTCTTCTGTGTCGACGAAGTAACCACCCTCGACGCCCCATGTGGTGATGGTGTCGGCGACGCGGTCGATGACCTGGCGAAGCGAGTGTTCGCGCTCGGGTGTGCCGGGCGTGCCACGGAAGTATTTCTGCGCCACGATGTTGGTGGCGTTCAGTGACCAATCGACGGGGAACTCGACGCCCAACTGCTCGAAGGCAACTGAGCCGTCTTTCCAGTTGGAAATACGAGCGTCACGATGCTCCCACTGCACCTCGTCGTACGGATGTACGCCGGGCGTGGTGAAGTGGCGTCGGATGCCAATGGCGAGACGATCCGGTGCGAGTGACATGTTGTTCTCCTTGTGTGCGAAGTGTTGTGGCTGAAAGCCGCGAGCTTGTATGTGGACTGGGCGTTGGTGGTGGCGATGTGGCGGCATCGTCACCGTGTAGAGCGGCTTGATCACCGTCCCACCGAGGCCCCGAGGGGCCGCCGGCAGGGCCAATGGCCCGACCACTACATCTTGTGGTTATCCCTCCCCCATTTCTGGTTTCACCACAAGAGGTTGGGAGATTACAGCACCGTAGTTACATCCATGTCAACGACCCTCAAGAAATCTTTCCCTTATCTGACAGGGGTTCCAAAGAAAGCCCCACGACACCCGTGAAATGCCCTCTGACGAGCCCTCGACAGACGCGCAGAGCGACCCCAAAGGCCAAGTCCATAGGTTCAGGACCGCCCAGTCCCATGAGTGGCTTCGGCGACGCCGCCATGCGTCGCTCGCCGAACGATCTTGAAATCACGTTGATCCCCTCTCGCTTCCAGCCATCCATCGTCCATGCGTACCCGACCTTGGGGTCGACTGCGGGCGCAACGATACGAGACGAACGTTGTGGATTGGAAGTGGACAACGGTGTGAATTCCACAAATGTTTTGTGGAATTCCCCACAAATACAGGGGATGACGTTGTGAGTTACCTGTGGACTACTTGCGTGATCTGTTAGAGCGACGAAACGCTAACGGGAATCGCATTCAACACTGCGTTTCCTGACAATTCATCAATTCGCTCATGATCAGTGAGCACATTGCTGTTCACTCCGGGCTTCTCGGCCGCGACAGACAACTTTGTGCCACGCACATTGTGTCCCCAGCCATGCGGCAAGCTGACGACGCCAGTTCGCACTGCATCTGTCACTTCAACCGGTGCGACGAGTGAACCGACACGACTCGTCACTTTTGCAGGAGAACCATGCTTCAGTCCGAGACGTGCAGCGTCGTCAGGGTGCACATGCAGCGTGCAGGACAATGAACCCTTGGTCAGCACTTTCATGTTGTGCATCCACGAGTTGTTCGACTTGAGGTGACGACGACCAAACAACAACATGTCGCTGTCAGCGGCTTTCTTCAAACGTGGCAACACTTTCGACAAGTTCTCAGCAAAGAGTGGTGGACACAACTCGACCTTTGCCGACGACGTGCGAAGAATCTCAGGAATACGGGGCTCGAGTGCACCAAAGTCGACGCCGTGTGGCGCATCAATGAGTGCTCTCACCGAGACACCACCAGGGTTCGCTCCGTACGCCGCGCCATACGGCCCCGTCTGCAACATGATGTCGAGAATGCGAGTTGGCCCGCGCAAACCCTCTGCAGCAAGTTGTCCGAGGATGTCATCGACATCGCGTCCGTAGATGTTGGACGACGAGTTCTTCACCAGCCCACCGAGCATTTCTGCCACTGCGAGATCATCGACATCACTCACTGACACAGACACATCGAGCGTCTGAAGAATGCCGGCAAGTTTCGCCAAGATCTCCCACTCATCCCACTCGCCTTCACCCATGGGCAGAACTGCCGGGCTGTAATTGGCGACGTTTCTCACGGCGAGTCGCAACAGTGAGATGTCGTAGTGGTCGCGCTGTAGTTGCGACGGCGGCGGAAGTATCACGTCGGCGTGACGCGACGTCTCGTTCAAGTAGATGTCAACACTCACCATGAAATCAAGGTCTGCAAGCGCGATATCGAGCTGATCACTGTTCGGCGTTGACAACACGGGGTTACCGGCGAGCGAGATAAGTGCGCGAATCTGGCCGTCGCCCGGAGTGAGTATCTCTTCGCCAAGTGCTGCCACCGGATATTCACCGAACACTTCGGGATACTTCCGCACACGCGTGTGGCCCTTTCCAATTTTGAATCCGGGGCCGCCGGGCTTGCCACCTTGCGATGTCACCGGACCTGCGGCTGGCAGTGTGAACATTGCGCCACCGCGCTTGTCAAGATTGCCCGTGATTGCATTCAGAGCGTCAACGAGCCAAGCGGTTGCCGTACCGAACTCAACCGTGTTGACACCCATTCGCCCGTACACCGCAGCTGTTGGTGCCCCCGCCAACTCAGCTGCGATGCGGCGACACGTCGCGGCGTCAATGCCACAGATGCTTGCTGCCACCTCAGGAGTGAACTCGGCGACGGCTTCCTGAAGGTCGTCGATGCCGTTCACGTGCGAGCGGATGTGCGAACCAACATCTGCTTTTCCGGTGGCGAACAATTCATTGATGAGCGCCGCCACAAACACCACGTCGGTGCCAGGAATAATCGGTAACCATTCGTCAGATGCTTCGGCGGTCTTCGTGCGTCGTGGGTCGACCACCACGATCTTTCCGCCACGCTCGCGGATGGCGCGCATTCGGCCCGGAAAGTCCGGTGCGGTGCACAAACTTCCG
>JBJTGC010000153.1:0-4427 GCA_046093725.1 Actinomycetota bacterium | reverse complement strand
AGGTAGGAACTGAGGCTATCGGCGTACCCGGTCTACGACTGCGTCTTAGGTCTACGACTGTGCCCCATACAGCATGTAGTCGAAGGTCTTCTTCACGAGGGCCATCCACTCTTCATGGAAGATGGGGTCGTCGGCGACATCGACAAGGACCCGACCAAGCCCCATGGAATCGATCCACCCGCCTACGGCGCGTGGATTCACGCGCTCGTCAAGCCACCCAAGGGTCTTAGCCAACGTGATCGCTGCTGTGATGCGATCGAGTATCGACCGATAGATGCTCGCAAGTTCAGATTGAAGTGCAGGGTTCCCATACGCGCGACCAAGCGCATCGATGCGCGCCATTCGGCCGGTAAGCCGATCAGGTGCAAAAATCTGTGCGAACATTGCATCGGTCAAGGCACGAAACTCTTCCAACGTTCTAACGGACTTCAACCTGGACTCGAACTCATCGACATTGCGAGCACTATTCAGTGCGAAGCGCTCCACCTGTGCGACATCAATAAGGCCATCGAGACTTCCGAAGTGGTGATACAGAGAACTTGGCGATACTTCTGCCTCGGCAAGGATTGCTTCCAGTCGAACCGACGGCTCACCACCGTGTTCCAAGGCAGAGATCATGACTGAGATCAGTGATTCTCTGCTGGAAGGCCTTCGTTCACCAGACTTGGCTACTTCACCAATCTTTGCCTTCACCATGGTGTCCCCTTAAGCGATCACCGCTGACCAACGGTTACACCGTGTCAATTTGTTGGGGAACAAGGACTCGAACCCTGAATAACAGTACCAGAAACTGCTGTGTTGCCAATTACACCATTCCCCAGTGCAGTTGTAGAGGATAGCGAAACGCAGATTGATTTGTCTACGGGCAAATGAGATGGCTGCTTCGGCTACTTAGCCGCCGAGATACGCCTTTGCAAGGAAGTCGCGCGTGAAGATGCTGGGAGCACCCTTCGCACTGACATTGCCCTGTGCCAACACCACCGCTTCGTTACACAGACTCAGAGCGTTCGCCGTGCTCTGCTCTACCAAGAGAACAGTCGTACCCTTCAGCACCGTTGCGAGAGCTTCATAGACCGCCTTGATGATGACTGGGGCAAGACCGAGAGATGGCTCGTCGAGCAATAGCAGCCGTGGTGCCGCAACGAGCGCACGTCCGATGGCCAACATTTGCTGCTCGCCGCCAGACAACATCCAGCCTTCGCGCTCCTTCATGCCAGCAAGCGCGGGAAAAATCTCAAACACTCCATCGATGTCGACTTTCGAAACTCTTCCACCAAGAGCCGTCAGCCCCAGCTTGAGGTTCTCCACCACGGTCAAGTCTGCAACGATGCGACGACCTTCGGGAACGTGCAACACGCCAGCGCGTGCAAGTCGTTCTGGCCCCAGTTTCGAAGCTTCGGTGCCATCAAAAGTGATCGAACCTGAATATGGCACAAGTCCAGAAACTGCTCGAAGCAGCGACGTTTTACCGGCACCATTGGAACCAAGAAGCGCCGTGATGTGGCCCTCTGGCACCTCGAACGACACGTCGTTCAAAGCACGAACCACGCCGTAGTTCACGGAGACATTAGAAAGTTTCAACATCACTGTGTCCCCAAGTAAGCATCGACGACACGCGAGTCGTCCCAGACGGTGTCAGGTGTTCCGATGGTGATCAAATTGCCGACATTCAACACAGCAATGCGATCACAGATGGAGTTCAGGAAGTCAACCTTGTGGTCGACGATGAGAATTGACACACCGGCCGCATGAAGCTTCATGAGATACTCGCCAAGAACCTCGGTTTCAGAAGCGTTCAAACCAGCGGAAGGTTCGTCAAGTAACAATGTCGATGTTTTTCCGGCAATTGCGCGGGCCAACTCAAGCAATCGACGTTGACCGTAGGTGAGTTGGGCAACTTTCGTGTCGGCAAGATGTCGCAGGCCAACCCATTCAAGAGCGTCTTCTGCGATCGCCCAACGAGCACGCTCATGCTTCAAAGTGGCGAACGGACGCAAGACTGCCGCTGCGATGCCAGTGAACTTGCGATCAGATGTGCTCAATAGAACGTCTTCAAGGCAGGTCAACTTCAGATAGGTCTGAGGTGATTGATATGTGCGCGAGATTCCTGCCTTCTTCAAGGCATTGGCGTTGCCAAGTGGAATCTGTTGCCCGTAGATCGACAACTTGCCTTCGGCTGCAACAACGCCGGTGACGGCGTTCAGAAACGTCGACTTGCCAGACCCGTTCGGACCAACAAGACCGAGCACTTCTCCACTCTTCAGCTCTAGGGAAACATTGTTGACAGCAGTGTTGCCACCAAATCGGACCGTCATTGCCTCTGTGGCCAGAATTGTGGACTCAACATTGTTCAGCACCGGCTTTAAACTGTCTGGAAGATCAGTTACGACACGTTCACTGATTGAGGTCGGTGTTTCACCCGAAGCCGCATGTCGGCGCTTGTGCACCCTTGACATCACTACATGCTCAATACCAATGAGCCCCTCAGGTAGTCGGATGATGACAATGAGAAGAATGCCGCCGTACACCATCAACTTGAATTCTTCGACGAAACTGATGAGCTCCGGCACCCACACGTAGAAGGCTGCACCGAGCACGGCTCCCCACTTCGATGTGAGACCGCCAAGGATGACCATGAGGAATACACCAAGTCCGAGCTCAAGTCCGAAGGTGTTCGGCGACAGGCCCATTTTCCAATGGCTATAGACGGCTCCGACGAACCCGGCCATTGCGGAGCCAAGCATGAACATGGTGACTCGAGATCGAAGGTGCGGAATTCCAAGAGTGTCGGCCACGGTTCGCTGGTCACGGGTGGCTTTTGACTCGCGAATGACGGGTGATCGCTCGAGCATGGCGCCAACCGTCAAGACACCACAGGCCACAACAAGCATCAACCAAAAGGCACTCTTATCTGTCGTGAAGTCAATGCCGAAGAGTGAGAGACCCTTGATGCCATACACCTCACCACCTTCTCCACCTGTGAACGAGTTCCATTGAATCGCCAGGATGTGATACGTCTCAGACAAGGCGAGCGTGCCGATACCGAAATAGAAATGGCTTGCTTTTCGCAGCGCAAGTACGAACACTCCACCAATGACCGCAGTGACAACCGTCGCAAAAATGATTGCGGGAATGACTGGCAGATCTCGAGATGCCCAAGCCGAGGTGTACGCACCCACTCCGGTCATTGCAGCTTGTGAAAACGCAAACTGTCCCGATACTCCAAACAAGTAGTAGAACCCGATGGAGACGCAGGCGTAGAACATCCACAAGTTGACCAAGTTTGCCTGTGTGAGACTGTCCCCGATCAGCAACTCAAGCGCCACTGCAATGACAGCGAAAATACCAATATTCCGGATGTTGTTTTTCGCTCCGGGCGCCGACGTGCGGCGCTCGAATGAACTAGAGACGCCCATAGCTCTCGGCTCCTCGGAAGATGCCGCGCTGACGGACGGCGATGAACAAGAACAAGAACACGAGCGGCAACATTTCCCGGAAATGAGTGAAGTAATAGGCCCCGAAGAGTCGTTCAATGAGCGCAAGCACGAGGCCGCCAACAAACGCACCAGCGATCGAACCCCAGCCACCAATGATGGCCGCGCAGAACCCCCCGAGCATGATGGCAAAGCCGAGACCGATATCAAATGACGTGAGACTTCCCACGAGAAGACCTGTGAGACCACAGAGGAACGACGAGATTCCGAAGGCAATGATTGCCAAGCGAGTAGTGCGCACACCATGGAGTCGAGCCACTTCCGGGTCTGTGGCGAGCGCTCGAAGTTGAAGACCGAATGCGGTGCGTTGGAACACGTAGTACAACACCAGAGTGACGACGATTGTTACGCCAATGATCACAAGCCGCTGATAAGGAATAGCCGCACCAGCAAACGTGAAGAACTTGCCACGTAATGGTGACTCAAGACTCTGAGGGTTGGCGCCTCGCCACCGGGAGATGAAGCCGCGAATGATAAAGGCCACACCGAGCGTGGCAATGATGACTTCGTCAACGGGTCGGCCACGCAAGGAGCCGTGTGTCAGTCGCTCAAACACGACGCCAGCCCCGAACATGATGACCAAAGTTGCACCGTATGCAATCGACCAGTTCCAGCCTTTGTCTGTGATGAGCCAGGCACCAATGAAGGCACTGAGGGAAATGAAGTCACCCTGGGCAAAACTCACGATGTTCGTTGCCTTTAGCGGAACCATGAAACTAAACGCAGCAAGTGTGATTGCCGCTCCGTAACTGAGCGCGTTGATCAGGTTCTCTATAAAGAAACCCATGTTCATCCCCCTATGAACTGAGGGGTGGTGGCGCGAGAGTGCCACCACCCCTCAGTTCATAGGGGGATGAACATGGGTTTCTTTATAGAGAACCTGATCAACGCGCTCAGTTACGGAGCGGCAATCACACTTGCTGCGTTTAGTTT
>JBJTGC010000152.1:0-6183 GCA_046093725.1 Actinomycetota bacterium | reverse complement strand
CGATCCGCGACACGCTCGACTTGCTGTTGAGAACGTTTCCGGTTCGTACCTGTTCTCCCGGAAAGTTCAATCAGCACTCCAAGCTTGGTCGACCGTGTTTGCTCTTCCACATCGAAAAATGCTCTGGTCCGTGCGTGGGGGAAGTGGAGAAGCAGTCGTATGACGCCATGGTGACGGGACTATGCGAGTTTCTTGAGGGCGACGTCGATGCTGTGGTGTCCGATCTCGAAGACAAGATGCAGCGTTCGGCAGAAGCACAGGAATATGAAGTTGCTGGTCGAACCAGAGACCGTTTGCATGCAGTTCGCAGGGCGAGCGAAAAACAGCTGATGGTGGGTGAGCGCGACGAAGATTTCGACGTCGTCGCTGTCGCCGATGACGAACTTGAAGCCTCAGTTCAAGTGTTCTTCGTTCGGAAGGGCCGTGTATTGGGACGAAAGGGCTACATCCTCGACAAGGTGGAGGAACTCTCGGTCGCTGGCGTCGTCGGACGCACCATCGAGAGTTTGTATGGCGACCCGCCACCACTTGGTGTTCCGAAGTTTGTGTTGGTGCCCGAGTTGCCGGCTGAGTCCTCGGTGTACGAAGAGTGGTTGAAATCTCTGCGTGGTACGCGGGTGGACATACGTGTGCCCCAAAAGGGTGACAAGCGGGAGTTACTGGCGACGGTCACACGAAATGCCTCAGAAGAGTTTCTACGTCACAGACTTCGCCGCGCCTCTGATCACAATGCGCGCAGCAGAGCGTTGACTGAACTGCAAGATGCTCTCGGTCTGCCCGAGGCACCGCTACGTATCGAGTGTTATGACATGGCGCATCTTCAAGGACAGGATTACGTGGGCTCGATGGTGGTCATGGAGGACGGACTGCCAGTGAAGCGCGAGTATCGAAAGTTCAAAGTCCGCACTGTCGAAGGAAACGATGATTATGCGGCGATGGGAGAGGTGCTCCGACGACGTTTGGAGGCGTATGTCACTGAACGAGATACACCGCGCGATGAAGGCTCAAAGCCAGGAAAGTTTGCTTATCCGCCTCAGTTGCTTCTGGTCGACGGCGGAAAGGGACAACTTGGAGTTGCCATACAGGTGATTGCAGAGCTTGGGCTGGAAGATGAGATTCCCGTTGCGTCGCTGGCGAAGCGTTACGAAGAAGTGTACATACCTGGGCGGTCAGAACCCGTGCGGATCGGACGCGGAAGTGATGCTCTCTTCATGCTCCAGCGCATTCGTGACGAAGCGCACCGCTTTGCAAACACGTTTCATAGAGAGGTGCGTGGGAAGCGCATGTTGGAGTCCGAGCTTGATGGAATTCCCGGTCTAGGAAAGACGAGGGCGAACCGTTTGCTCGCAGAATTGGGAGACATCAAGGCAGTGAAGTCGGCGACGCGTGAACAATTGACCGCACTTTCGTGGCTACCTTCGAAAGTTGCCGATTCGATCTTTTCTCACTTTCACTCAGATGCGAGTAGTGAAGAGAGTCAGAGCTGAGATGTCAACGGAGAATCGCCGTCTGTGGGAGGCCAACGCGTCCTGGTGGATCGAAAACTTCACTGAGGGTGTCGATCCTGAATACGAAGATCAAATCATCCCTCTACTCAAAGCTGAGGTTTCAGGACGCCGCCGTGCGCTGGACATTGGTTGCGGAGAGGGGCAACTATCGCGTGTCATAGCCAGCATGGGATGCGAGGTGGTTGGGGTCGAGGTGACATCTGCTCAACTCGTAAGTGCACGCCAGCGTGGGAGTTCCATTGACTACATCCAGGCATCAAGCGACCGTTTGCCATTCGCCGGAGAGTCATTCGACACTGTTGTGGTGTGCCTCGTATTCGAGCATGTTGACCTTCTTGCAGAGTCCATCGCAGAAATAGCGCGCGTTCTCGAGCCTGGTGGACGGTTCTGCTTCTTCCTCAATCATCCACTGCTTCAGACACCAGGAAGTGGCTGGATCGACGATCACATCATCGATCCACCAGAGCAGTACTGGCGAATCGGTGCGTATCTGGTGGAGACTGAATCAATTGAAGAAGTGCAGCCCGGAGTGCACATCCGGTTTGTTCATCGTCCGTTATCCGTCTATGTCAACACGTTGTCCCAACACGGCCTTACTATTGAGGCCATGGTCGAGCCGCAGCCGCCTGAATCATTCCTTGCGCGAGCCCCTGAGTATCGGTTGGCGCACACGGTTCCTCGATTGCTGTATTTGCGGATGAGAAAATCATGACCGACATTCTCGTGATCACCGGTCTAAGCGGTGCTGGGCGATCTCAAGCCGCAGACGATCTAGAGGACCTAGGTTGGTTCGTTGTCGACAACTTGCCAGTTGTGCTCGTCGACAAGGTGGTTGAACTGTCTGGTGAGTCCGGTGGTGCAATCGACCAGTTGTGTCTCGTCGTGGGAAATGTTCGTCAACAAACTTCGGTGTTGGCATCTTTGGAATCACTTCGTAAAGCCGGTCATCGTGTTCGGCTGATGTTCCTCGAAGCATCGACTAGGGAATTGGTGAGCCGATACGAAGCCACGCGTCGGAAACACCCCTTCGTGGAAGAGGGTCTCGGATTGGAGGCACTCATCGAGCGTGAGCGAACGATTTTGGAGGAAGTGCGTGCCGCCGCTGATCTCGTCATCGACACAACTGGGCTCAATGTTCATCAGTTGAAGTCGAAACTCGTTGAGCTCTTCGGACCGACGTCATCTCAGGATGTGCTGCAAGTCACGGTCACATCGTTTGGTTTCAAACACGGTCTACCGCTCGATGTCGACATGGTCCTCGATGTTCGTTTTCTTCCGAATCCCCATTGGGACGAACGGCTTCGCCCGATGACGGGGGTCGATGAACCGGTTCGTGAATATGTGATGTCACAGCCAGCCACGACGGAGTTCTTGCAACGAACATTGTCCCTTCTTGAACTGGTTCTACCTGCTTATGTGCAAGAAGGACGTAGCTACTTCACATTGGCTATCGGATGTACCGGGGGTCGCCATCGGTCCGTTGTTCTTGCCGAATCAGTCGCCGCGGGAATGCGCAATCTCGGGTACGCACCACGAGTTACTCACCGCGACATGGCGACGAACTAGGGTCACATCGTTATCTGGAGGGGTGTTTACCCCCTGTCGAAGGGACGACGAATGGCTGTACGGGTTGGCATCAACGGATTCGGTCGCATCGGACGGAATTTCTTCCGCGCTGCTCGGGCTCGAGGGGCAGACATTGAATTCGTCGCCGTCAATGATCTCGGTTCGCTCACGACGATGGCGCACTTGCTGAAATACGACTCGGTGTTGGGTGTGTTGCCGAACAAGATTGAAGCTGTCGACGGTGGCATCAGCGTTGACGGAAGTGTGCTCAAGGTTCTTTCAGAGCGCGATCCGAAGAATTTGCCTTGGGGCAAACTTGGCGTCGACCTTGTAGTGGAAAGCACCGGCTTCTTCACTGACCGTGACAAGGCCGCTGCTCACCTAGATGCAGGTGCTCCACTCGTGGTCGTTTCCGCTCCGGCAAACGGCGCAGATGCCACCTTCGTGTACGGAGTGAACCACCAAGACTTTGATCCTAAGAAGCACAAAGTCGTGTCGAATGCCAGTTGCACCACCAACTGTTTCGTTCCCTTGGTGAAAGTTCTCGACGACAACTTCGGAGTCGAGAACGGTCTCATGACGACAGTTCATGCCTACACCGGTGATCAGCAACTGGTTGACGGGCCTCACAGTGATTTGCGCCGTGCTCGTGGAGCCGCAATCAACATCACACCAACAAGTACTGGTGCTGCGCGTGCGACCAGTCTTGTGATGGAGGCAATGAAGGGAAAGCTCGACGGCACTGCGCTGCGCGTTCCGGTGCCGACTGGTTCGATCACCGACCTCGTCGCAAACTTGAAGAAGCCCGCGACAGCGGACGAGATCAATGCCGCCTTCAAGAAGGCTGCAGACGGCCCGCTGAAAGGCGTGCTCGAGTACACCGATGCGCCGATCGTCTCGAGCGACATCGTCACGAATCCGCATAGCTGCATCTTCGATAGCGGACTCACGATGAGCATGGGCTCTCTTGTGAAGGTGCTCGGTTGGTACGACAATGAATGGGGCTATTCGAATCGACTTGTCGACCTTGCGTTGCATGTCGGCTCGGCCATGAAGTGAGGTCGTCACGTGCCGCGCATTCCCACCCTTGAAGACCTAGGGGACGTGTCTGGAAAGCGCGTTCTTGTGCGAACGGACTTCAACGTGCCGATGGAGGGGCCCGACGAGGCTCGAACGATCACAGACGATTTTCGTATTCGTTCTGCTCTTCCCACCATCAACTGGTTGACAGAGCGTGGCGCAACAGTGGTGTGTGCAAGTCATTTGGGTCGGCCAAAAGGTGCGCCAGTGGTGAAGTACTCAATGGAGCCAGTACGACGACGCCTTGCTGAGTTGGCGCCAGGTGTCGAGTTGCTCGAAAACCTGCGCTTCAATGCGGGTGAAGAAAAGAATGACCCAGATTTTGCGGCGCAATTGGTGCGTGGCATTGATGCGTATGTCAATGATGCTTTCGGAGCGGCACATCGCGCGCATGCATCAATCGTGGGTCCCCCGAAGACATTGCCATCGGCAGCTGGACGACTCTTGCAGCGAGAAGTTGAGGTGCTGGGCGGCTTGCGCGAGAACCCCAAGCGTCCGTTTGTGGCTGTGCTCGGTGGAGCAAAGGTCAGTGACAAGCTCGGGGTCATCGAGGCGTTGCTTCAGGTCGTCGAGGCTTTGGTGATCGGTGGTGGGATGTGCTTCACGTTCCTCGCTGCGAAGGGTTATCCGGTAGGGGATTCGATTTGTGAGCTCGACCATGTGTCAACGTGTCGCAAGCTTCTCGAAGGATCCAAACCAATTCACCTTCCTGAAGACATCAATGGTCTCGACGCATCCGGTGCTTATGCGACCTTTGGAGTTCGATTGCCAGAAGGTGCAAAGGGTCTCGACATCGGACCCGGAAGCGCAGCAGCATTCTCTGATGTCATTATGGATGCACGTACCGTGTTTTGGAATGGGCCAATGGGAATGTTCGAAGACGAACGCTTCGCATCTGGAACGCGCACGGTCGCTCACGCGATGGCTGACACAAAAGCGTTCACCGTGGTCGGCGGTGGCGACAGTGCTGCTGCACTTGCGCAATTTGGGCTTGATGATGAAGTAGACCATGTGAGCACTGGCGGCGGCGCCTCGCTCGAGCTTCTTGAGCTCGGTGATCTGCCCGGACTTGCAGCATTGAGAGGAGCACCCAATGCCCGCTGAGAAGCGCAAGCCACTGATTAGTGGCAATTGGAAGATGCACCACAATCATTTCGAAGCGATTCAGTGTGTTCAGAAACTGTCGTACATGGTGTCAAAGGATGACTTTGACTCAGTTGATGTGAGCATTCACCCTCCGTTCACAGATATTCGTAGTGTGCAGACGGTCATCGAGTCGGACGACATGCGTTTCATCCTTGGTGCACAGAATTGTCACTTTGAAGAAAAGGGAGCGTTCACCGGAGAAGTCTCTGCGTTATTTCTCGCGAAGTTGAGCGTGAGTTATGTCATTGTCGGGCATAGTGAGCGAAGAGAGATCTTTGGAGAGACCGACGAAATCGTCGCGAAGAAGATGAGCGCCGTCTTCAAGGCGGGCATGACCCCAATTGTGTGTGTGGGCGAGACACTCGAAGAGCGCGAGCAAGGTCGCACTGAAGAGAAAGTTCTGTCACAAGTTCGTGCTGCGGTGGCGAAGCGTTCCCCAGAGCAGGTCGGTTCGATGGTGATCGCCTACGAACCGATTTGGGCGATCGGTACGGGCAAGACCGCCACAGCTGCAGATGCTCAATCTGTGTGCTCCGCCATTCGCCGAGAGGTCATTGTGTCGTCAGGAAACGATGTCGGTGAAAAGGTGCGTATCCAATACGGGGGCTCTGTGAAGGCTGGAAATGCAGCAGAGATCATGGCCCAGCCCGACATTGACGGTGCCTTGGTCGGCGGCGCGAGTCTCGACCCAGAAGAATTTTCACGCATCATTCAGTACCGCTTGCACGACTGAGCGCCTTGATGGACCAGCGTGTGTCCGGACGGCAACTCACAGGTGTACGGAATGTTAAGAAGGCACCCCCGGCGCTGTTAGCCTGACTCCGCCTTGGTTGAACGAGAGACCAGCCAAGGACGCGCAGGGATGCGCCGGAGGGGGTAACAC
>JBJTGC010000151.1:0-5920 GCA_046093725.1 Actinomycetota bacterium | reverse complement strand
CACCGTTTGGAGAGTCAGCATCATCTCCCGTGCAACTGACGATCGATGAACCTGGTTCGCCGCGACGGCTATCAGCGATTTTCCGACTCATTCTCGCCATTCCAGCCATCTTTGTTGCTGGGTTTGTCGTCATGTTCGGCTCACTACTGACAGTTGCTTCATGGTTCGTTGTGCTTGTCACAGGCTCATTACCAGAAGGTCTCCACGGGATACTTGTGAAAGTTCACCGTTACGTCGTGCGTCTTGTCGCATACGCAACGTTGGTGGTTGATGCTTATCCCAAGTGGAACTGACAAGATCGAGACATCACTCGAAGAACAAGTCAAACGTTTGCCGCATTGGCATGTCTGGCTGAACAACATACGCCTGTCCGATGTTCACCCCATTCGGCGGCCCTGATTGCGGTTCGATACAAGTCGCATGTCTTGGCATATCGTAGATCACCCAATGATCGCATGAACTTTCTACGCGAACACTCACATCATCAATGGCGAATGGCAGTACCCCACCCCCAGTGAAACAGTCATCCCATGGTGGGTCAGTTGGCTGTATGAGATGTGCTGTTGTCGAGTAATCGTCGGCCCGTACATACATGGAAGTGAAGGTGGTGTCGATAGCTGCTGGCTTGACGAACCATGGATGCCAGCCAACTTGAACTGGCATTGCCTCGTGCGCAGTGACTTCAAGCGACATTGACACGTGACCTTCCTCAACTGAAATGGCGTGCTTGACCACTCCTTCAAAGGGCCAACCATGTCGAGTGATTGAACAGCTCATCTCGACGTGATTCTCCGACACACCATTGACCGACCACGGAGTGCTGAAAACCGTGCCGTGAATTGCGTGGACACCTGAGTTCAGATCGAGACGAATGTCCTGTCCATTCCAGTTGAATTGACCGTTCGCGATTCGTCCGCACCACGGCACCATGGGGTAACAACCCCACGCAAGCGAGCTCGATGCTGTGGAATGCTGCGGCCCAATGAGTAGGTCGACCCCACGATGGGTGATGTTCGCCACCCGACCACCGACGTCTGGTGCAACATCGACTCGTGTGTCACCGACGGAAAGTTGGATCACGCTCATACGCTACTGAACCTATGAAGCGTGCTCTCTTAGCCTTCGCATGCGCGGCCTCACTCACTGCGTGTTCGACATCAACATCCGACTCTGCGACCACGTCTGTGGATTCGACCGTAGTGACGGACTCAGCCGACTCCAGCACAACCAGCACTATCGCCCACACAACAACCACGCTCTCGTCAGTTGACGAAAAGGTCATCGAATGTGACGAAGATGTCATCGGCGCGGACATGAAGACCAAAGTGAAGATGGAACGCTGCACTGAGAACTTCGGCATCGGAAACAGCGACAAGAACACATGGAACTGTCCGGAAGATGGCTGTCGCGAAGCTTCGTTGTTCAAGCGCGTCAATGGCAAATGGGGCACCAACACGATGTGTCGTAAGGACCAACCAATGGTCACCCCGATGCGACTGTGTTACCGCACCGACAAGGCAGCTGTCGCCACGGAGGATGACGTCTTCCCCCCGAAGATTGCGTGCGCTTTGTGGGATGCAAACAGTGCTTTGCGTTTTGTGTCGGTCACGGGTTGTGAGCCAAGCGCAGAAGCAATCAAGGAATCGCTGACAAAGAAGTGCCAAGGAGAGTGGGTGCGAAACGAGTACTTGCCGTTTGAAACCTGTGACAGTGGCCCCATGGTCAAACATGCTCAGAAAGCCATGCAGGCCGCTGGGCTAACAACTGAGCTTGACGGTTTCTATGGGTCTGACAACGCCAAACAGATCGCTGGTTTCCAAGAAAAGAACGGGCTGCGCAAGACAGGCATGCTCGATATCGACACGTGGAAGAAACTGCTGGCGGTTGCACCCGTCAAAGGAACTGACCGCGACGGCGATGGGGTCATCACTCCTGACGAAATGTAAGCCCGCCACCTAGAGTGGCGAGCGTCGACGGGGAGACAACATGAGCGATATTCGATTCGACGGCAAAGTCGTCGTCATCACGGGCGCCGGACGCAACCTGGGGCGCGAGTACGCACTCGCGTTCGCATCGCGTGGTGCCAAGGTTGTCGTCAACGACCTTGGCGTGGGCATCAGCGACACCGATGGCAATGCACCAGCGCCTGAAGTAAACCCTGCAGATGAAGTAGTCGCCGAGATCCTCGCACGAGGTGGCGAGGCTGTCGCGAATTACGACACCATTGCGACACCCGATGGAGGGCGCGCGATCATCAACACGGCTCTTTCCGCCTTTGGCACAGTCGACATTGTGGTGAACAACGCCGGTCAAGTTCGTATGGCCCCGTTCGAGGATTTCCCTGAAGAAAGCATTGATGCCCTGTTGAACACACAACTTCGCGGCACGTTGAATGTCAGCCGACCTGCATGGAAGGTGATGCGCGAAAAAGGTGGCGGACGCTTCGTCAATGTGTCATCGGGTGCGGCATTTGGTGGTGTTCCAAATGGTTCCGTGTACGGCATGGCAAAAATGGGGGCCATCGGCCTCACTCGCGGCATGGCCGCCGAAGGAAAGCCACTCGGAATTGTGTGCAACATTGTTGCGCCATATGCGAAGACTCGACCGGGTTCAGGTTTCGGACCTATTCCCTGGTCGGACGAACTTCAAGAATGGTTACACCCGAAGTATGTGTCTCCGTTGGTGCTGTGGCTTGCACATGAGTCATGCCCATACACCGGTGAGACATTCTCCGTGGGTGGCGGCTGGTACGCAGGCATGAACATCACGCTCGCGCCAGGCATTACCTCACGAGATGATTCGCCGGAAATTTTCGTGGGTCACGAACAAAAGCTGTTCAGCGGTGAACACTCGATCGTCACTCCGCAAGCCTCGCAGGCTGTTCGCAGTTTGCTGAAGGGCTTCCGCGGGCCGACCTGACGTTTTTTCGTCAACCAACCTGAGCGTATCTGTCTATCGCTGCAGTCAGGTCATCTTGATTAAGGGCACCAAGGTGCTTCCACACGATTTCTTGCTTGGAATCAACGATGAATGTTGCTGGAACCGCTGGCACCTTCAAGGACGTCAATAATGCGGCATCCTCATCGCGATAATTCGCAAATGTCACGCCCAGTTCATTGAGGAATTCTCTTGTTGATGCCTCATCGTCTCCGATATTGATACCGACAACCGAGATTGCTCCATCACTTTCCTCCAGCCGCTCGAGATGCGGCAACTCTTGCCTACAAGGCACACACCACACGGACCACAACGTCACAATGCTCGTTGTCTGCGGCAGTACTTCACCGAGTACAACGACCGCGCCGTTGTCAAGATCTTTGACTTCTGCGGTTTGCCAAGATGCTTGGCTATTGCTCGAGCACCCTGCCAACAGCAACACGGCTGCGACGAGAAGTTGCTTCATGTGACCGAGACAGTGACCGACTTATGAAGACCAACCGTGCAGGCACCGATGAACTCGCCACGGGTCTTAAAGGTGTACTTCACTGTTTCACCAGGGCGAATAGTGAGAAAGCTGTACGTATGCGCGACTCGATCTTCGTTCTTCACTTCGAGCGAATCACCCACCTTCATGCTGAGTGAAACCGGAAGTTCACGCTCAGGAGTTCTTCCTTGATCAAGGCGATCCTGAGTGCCAGCCACGATGACGTAGTAGTAGTTCGTCCCCGAAGAGTCTGAGCGCAGCAACATTGTGGCGATGATGGCACCGAAGGCCAGCACCATCACCGCCGCGATGATCAGAAATGCATTGCCCGAGCGTGACTCGGTGGTGTCACTCATGTCAGGGTGCTTCCTCCAACACCGGCACGGTCACTTCGATATCACCGGCGTTCTTGAATGTAAGCGTGATCTTGATTTCTGTTCCAACTTCCAGCGGTGTCTTCAAACCCATGAGCATCACGTGATAGCCACCAGGCTTCAACTCAACAGCCACTCCGGCAGGTAACGCAATCTCGTCAACCTCGCGCATGGTCATTGCCATGTCACCCATTGCCATCGTCGTGTCAGTTGCCATGTCATCCATTGCCATCGTCGTGTCAGTCATTTCTGCAGGAACAACTTCATGGATCTGTGCTTCCATCGCAATATCCATCGATACCGCAGCTGCCACCAGAGCGTCGTCGACTGGACTGGTGATTGTCATATACGCCGCACCCATATCAGTTGCAGCAGGGCTGGTGCGTGCCCACTGCCCTTCAACGACTACTTCCTCAGAAGCTGCAGATGCTGCGACTGTCGTGTCGGTGCTCTCATTGCTGTCTCCACCACATGCTGCGAGTGTGACAGCGAGAACTGCCGCACCGACAAGTGCTGTGATTTTCTTGTTTGTGGTCATGGTTCCTCCCACCACTCAATATGTGTTTGCTATGCCCCGTCGCTCAAGACGAAACGTAGATCATTTGCCATTGCGTCAGCATCGAGCCCAAACGGCCATTCGACGACCACACGCCCTGTGTCGTCGACGACATAAGCAGTTGCGCTGTGTGCCACTTCAACTGTGCCATCGCTCTTCTTGGTGACGCTCGATGTCACCTGAAAGGCATCTTCAGCTGTGCGCAACTCTGAAGCGGTCGCAGGCACGATTGCGTGGAAGCGATCGGAGAACGATGCCAGGTACTTGGGCAATTTTTCACTGGTGTCTCGCTCAGGGTCCACGGTCACCATTGCCAAGTCAACGCGGGCAGCCAGTTCGTCACCAATTTTCTTTTTTGCAGACTTCACTGCGTACAACGTTGTCGGACAAAGGTCGGGACAATTCGTATAACCGAAATAGACGACAAGTACTTCGTTTGTTGCTGCTTTGAAAGCAAAAGGCTTCGTGGTCGAGTCAGAAATCTCGCCGACCGCCACGTTCGACACATCCTTGTCGAAAGACGGCACGTACCCAATGAGACCGGATTCATCGGCACCGCATGACGACAGAAGTGTCGTCAATGCCACAATCGCAATCGTCAGTCTTCGCACTTATTCCCTCCATGTGCGTAGACCTCCAGTTCACCACCAAAGTTCCTTCAAACCGATGAGCCTGTGGTCACAGTTCGCCTTCATTCGTAAGGCTTACCTATCGTCTACGGCATGGCGCGTCCACTTCACCCAGATGTCATTCGCGCTCATGAAGAGGCCGTGTCACAAGGTCTCGACTACTACATCGATCCGCACAGCAGATTGCTGGTGATGACACAACTTCACCATGAGAATCGGGGTCACTGCTGCAACAACGGTTGCCGACACTGTCCATACGAGCAGCCTCACAAGTGACATCTGAGAAATGAAAAAGGGTGCGGGACGAGCCCGCACCCTTTCCCAGTGGGATGAACCTAAAGGTCAGTCCTGCATTGAAAGTGGCAAGAGAACTGAGTCAATGACGTGAATGACGCCATTGCTCGCCTCGACGTCAGCGGTTGTCACGTTGGCGACTGCCTTACCGACAGTGAATGACACTGCGCCATCCTTGCTCGACACGGTCAACTTCTCTCCACCAATGGTGTCAGCCTGCATGCCATCAAGTGCTGCAGTGTCTGCAGCCAAGACCTTGCCCGAGATGACGTGCGCCTGAAGGACTGCCTTCAAACCGTCTATATCTTTTGCGAGTTGTTCCTTCAATTGCTCAAGCGTCGCGCCTTCACCAATTACTTGGGCAGCAAGTGCTTCGAATGCTGCATTGGTTGGTGCGAGAACGGTCAAAGGACCTTCCCCCGCGAGCGCGGTGTCTAGACCCGCGAGTGTTGCTGCTTCAAGCAAGAAGCCGAACGAGCCATTCGCTGCTGCTACTTCCACAATGTTGCCGGCCGGCTCGGCCGCCATCGTGGTGTCTGTTGCAGCCATCGTGGTGTCGGTGGCCGCGTTATCGTCGTCACTACCGCAAGCGGCAAGGCCGAAAACCATTGCTGAGGCAGCAAGCGCTGCGATGATCTTTTTC
>JBJTGC010000150.1:0-5155 GCA_046093725.1 Actinomycetota bacterium | reverse complement strand
CGCTCGGATTGCCCGGTGCTCTGCCGGTGTTGAACGAACACGCCGTTGAGTTGGCCATGCGTATCGGTCTTGCTCTCAACTGCACCATTCAGCCGTGCACGTTCCATCGCAAGAATTACTTCTACCCAGACATGCCAAAGGCGTACCAAATCAGTCAGTACGACCAGCCACTCAACATCGACGGTTTTCTCGATCTTCCAAGCGGAGTTCGCATCGGTGTAGAGCGTGCGCACTTGGAAGAAGACACAGGGAAGAGCACACACATCGGTGGTGCAACGGGGCGCATTCACGGCAGTGAGTATTCACTTATTGACTTCAATCGCGCTGGTGTTCCGCTCGTTGAAATTGTGTCGCGGCCCGACATCCGCAGTGCTGAAGATGCGCGTCAGTACGTGGCTGAGTTGCGCGCCATTCTTCTTGCAATCGGCGCATCCGACGCAAAGATGGAAGAAGGCTCGATGCGTTGTGACGCCAACGTAAGTGTCCACCGAGTTGGCACACCATTTGGAACACGGTGTGAGATCAAGAATGTCAATTCCATTCGTGCGCTCGGACGGGCAATCGAATATGAGGCACGCCGTCAGTACGACGTCATCGACTCTGGTGGAACCATTCGCCAAGAGACACGTCACTGGGACGACGCAGAAGGCCGTACTCACACACTTCGCACAAAGGAAGATGCTGACGACTATCGCTACTTCCTCGAACCAGATTTGGTTCCGTTGGTGCCGAGCGATGAGTGGATTTCTCGTGTGCGCGCGAACTTGCCGATGTTGCCGGCCGCTCGTCGCACCCGACTCGCCGAAGCGACCGGTGCAGATGTGCAGGGCGAGGCAGTCAGTGTCATCGTCGAACGTGGACAAGACGACTATGTGTTGTCCGTGGGTGAGGTTGGTGGCGACGTCGCGCGCGCACTCGTATACGTGCAGCAAGCCTTCTCCGAAGAGCCATCAACTCCGCGCATTCCAGCAAAGGACATTGCAGCGTTGACGTTGATGGAACGTGATTCCAAGGTGACGTCAACTCAAGCCAAGACCGTGCTGGCAGACATCGTCGCCAATGGCGGTGGTGACCCGGCGGCAATCGCAGCTGCGAAGGGCTTCGAAGCCATCGACACGAGCGAGGTCGAGGGGTTCGTCGATCAGGCCATTGCCGCTGACCCGGACGCTTGGGCAAAGTTCTGCAACGGGGAACAAAAGGCGATGGGTGCTCTGGTGGGGCTCGTGATGAAGGCCTCAAAGGGCAAGGCAGACGGCAAGGTTGTCACCGCCATCTTGAATTCTCGCCGGGGTTGACAATCGATGTTTGGTGTCCCTAACATTAGGGTTGCCTAACACCCGCTGATGGCGGACAAACGAAAAAGGAGACGCCAGTGGGAGCAGCATTTCTAATCACACTCCGAGAGGGCCTTGAGATTGCCATCGTTCTCGCCATTCTCATTTCGTATCTCATCAAGACCGGACGCTCGGAACGAGTGAGGGCGGTGTGGCAAGGCGCCGGATTAGCAGTCGTGTTGTGCCTCATTGCTGGCGTCATCATCAATGTCACAGTTGATGGACTTCATGGTTCTGTCGAAAAGGGTGTTGAAGCGGCCATTGCTCTTGCGGCCGCAAGTGTTCTCACCTGGATGATCTTCTGGATGCGTGAGCATGCACGCACCATGGGTGCACACCTTCGTCACCAAGTCGACTCTGCGGCTGGTGTTGGTGCTCTTGCAATTGTCGCTTTCGTCGCAGTTCTCAGAGAAGGGCTCGAGACAGTGTTGTTCCTGCTGTCCGCCGAAACGTCGTCGTCGAGCGGGTCTGAAGTCGTCCTTGGTGGCGTGCTCGGACTCGTCATCGCAGTTGCACTCGGAATCGTCTTTTATCGCGCCGGGCACCGACTCAATCTGCGCCGGTTCTTCAACATCACTGGAATCTTGTTGATTCTCTTTGCAGCCGGATTGGTCGGCAAGTTCTTCCACGAGCTCCGCGAGATGCTTGAAATCGAGACCGGGTGGATCTGGCAGCCAGTCTGGACGGTCGAGTCCGGATTGTGGGCCAAGGGATCGTTCTACGACTTCATGAAGGGCTTCTTTGGATGGCACGCAGAGACCGAGCGAATTCGTCTGTTTGCTTACTTCGCGTATCTCATCCCGGTGACATGGCTTTTCCTGAAAGGTGGTTCACCAAAGAGTGAATCGACCGCACCAGTTGCGCAAAAAACAGAAGTGACAGAGGAACTCGCAAAGTCCTCCCACTAGCGTTCTCGTCATGTCTTCACGACCTGACGGAACCCCCATCGACATCAAGCCTCGCAGTCGCGACGTCACTGACGGCATCCAGAAGGCAGCTGCTCGCGCCATGTTGCGAGCTGTCGGTCTTGGCGATGACGATTGGGTGAAGCCCCAGATCGGTATCGCTTCTGCGTGGAATGAAGTCACACCATGCAACGTGTCACTTCGACGTCTTGCAGCATCATCGAAAGAAGGCGTACGCGCCGCCGGAGGAGTGGCACTCGAATTCGGCACCATCACTGTCAGCGACGGCATCTCGATGGGCCATGAAGGTATGCGTGCATCGCTGGTGAGTCGTGAAGTCATCACAGACAGTGTTGAAACAGTCGTGCACGCCGAACGTATGGACGGTTTCGTGGGTCTCGCCGGATGCGACAAGAGCATTCCCGGAATGCTCATGGCAGCGGCTCGTCTCAACCTGCCGTCAGTGTTCGTGTACAACGGCTCGACACTGCCTGGTCAACACGGTGGAAAGAACATCGACATCACCACCGTGTTCGAAGCAATCGGTGCGTGTGCTGCCGGAACAATGAGCGAGAGCGAACTGGGCGACATCGAACGGGCCGCATGTCCTGGTGAAGGTGCATGTGGTGGCATGTTCACTGCCAATACCATGTCGTCGATTGCTGAAGCCCTTGGCATGAGCCTTCCTGGTTCAGCGTCAGCACCAGCAGTTGACACGTCGCGCGAGCACGACGCTCGCCGCGCAGGTGAAGCGGTGGTCAACTTGCTTCGTCTTGGCATCTATCCGCGTGACATTCTCACCAAGAAAGCATTTGAAAACGCCATCGCACTCGTCAACGCACTCGGTGGCAGCACCAACGCAGTTCTACATTTGCTCGCAATTGCAAATGAAGCTGGCGTTGAGCTATCTCTCGACGACTTCAATCGCATCGCTGACAAAGTGCCACACATTGCCGACACAAAGCCGGGAGGCAAGTACCACATGACCGATGTTCACCGCATCGGCGGTGTTCCCGTTGTGTTGAAGCACTTGCTTGATGCCGGACTCTTGCACGGCGACGTGCTTACGTGCACCGGAAAGACGATGGCAGAAAATCTTGCGGAGCTCAATCCGCCAGCACCCGATGGTGATGTCATTCATCCACTGTCAGATCCGATTCACGCAGAAGGTGGCATCAACGTTCTCACTGGCTCGCTCGCACCGAAAGGTTCTGTCGTCAAGGTTGCGGGTCTCACCAAGGATCAGTTGCAGTTCGAAGGGCCAGCGCGAGTGTTCGATGGTGAAGACGGTGCAATGCAAGCCATCATGGATGGCACCATTCAGCCCGGAACCGTGTTGGTCATTCGTTATGAAGGTCCGAAGGGCGGGCCCGGTATGCGTGAGATGCTCGCCATCACTGGCGCATTGAAAGGTGCTGGTCGGGGTGCTGATTGTGCACTCATTACCGACGGACGTTTTTCTGGCGGCACGTGGGGCTTCTGTATCGGACACGTGGCGCCTGAAGCGGTTGATGGTGGACCGATTGCGTTTGTTCGCGACGGTGATCGCATCCGCATCGACGTTCCCACCAAGTCTCTCGACTTGCTCGTCGAAGACAGCGAGCTGAATCAACGCAAGCAAGGCTGGAAGCCGTTGCCTCCGCGCTACACCAGCGGCGTCTTGGCCAAGTTCGCCCGTCTCGTACAAGGTGCGGAAAAGGGAGCCATCACCAACGTCAGCTGACCCTGACACACCCCCTTGGCATCCTGTGACACCTCATGTCACAGCCATCTGATTCCTTCCCATCCGACTCCTTTCCAAACGACCCCTCGTGGTCGCCCGATCAGCAATCCATTCAGCACCAAGTCCGGCACTGCGAGCCCATCACTCGCGATCTCAACAGGCATCTCACCGACCTGCTCGGGCGCTGCCCAGTCACCACTGATGGTCGCTGGGTGCAGCTCGTTGAATCACACTCATATGCCGATGGGGAAGTGGTGTTTCCTGCGCTGCCTGTCAAAGAAGCACTTCGCTTGGCTACCGCATTGCAGAACATCAGCATTGAAGTGTCTCTCAGCGATGTGCGTTGTGTCATTCCCGCACCGGGTGTGTATCACCCATCAGCTCTTGCACTTGCTCCCACCACGGGGCCATCTCGTTTCCATATTTCACGCCGTATCGAAGGGTTTCGCGCCGACTCATGACCAACACACCTTTGTGGACCATCACTCTCAATCCCGACGACGTTGCACGATTCCAATTCGTGCAAATGGTCGCCCGTGTCGACGAACTCACTAACGAAGCGGTGTGGTTGCGCATCACACCGAATGGTGAGCGCAAGTGGGTGGCGTCTGCACACAACGTGTTGATGTGGGGCTCTGTCTACAGCAGCACCGACAAAGGTATTGACGCTCTTGTGCCTGTCACACCTCTCTTCATGCACGCTGTCTCACAACTCATCAGTGATCATGTTGAGTGCACATTGTCGCTCGAGCACGACGGCCCAACGAGTCAAGTGTTGGTGGCGCGCGCAGACAATTCCACCGTGGTGTGTGATCGTCCTGTTGCTTCACCGCCCGAGTTCGACTTCGACCCAAAAGGGCATGTCAATGTGAATCTCACAGGCGAAGACCTACAGCAACTCGCCACCGTCATCGGGGCATGGCCCATGTACATGAATGTCAGTGAATATCCGAATTTTCTTCCGCCGTTTGCACACATGCGCATCACCCGCAACTCCATTAGCTGCACACTCAATTGGCGTCGCTACGGTGGAAACGCAGCCACAGTGTCATTGCCTGCAACATCATCGGGTGATGCTTTCGTGTCATTCGAATCACCAGTCATCGGTCGGGCAATGTCGTTGTTGTACGACGAGGGTGACTTTCAGCTCACCATTGACCCAGAGAATGCTCCTGTGTTCTACGTGCACAATC
>JBJTGC010000149.1:0-2579 GCA_046093725.1 Actinomycetota bacterium | reverse complement strand
ATGAGGTCGATCATGCTGTCGAACAGGCCACCAATCTTTCCGGCACCTCCACCAGTGGTGGCCCATGCAATGACGGCAAGACCGATGACTGCAGCCACCAACAAGATGAGCGCATATTCGGTGGTGGCTTGCCCGCGCTGGTATTGCACATCGCTAGAGGTCGTGTTGTGTGGCCGCTGCTCTTCGCACATGAGTGTCCCTTCGTTACTAATCGGTGTGTCGTGTGCGATGTGTGAGTCACAGGTTGCGAGGTGCAACATCGAACGAACCCATGGAAGCGGCGATCAGCGGTATGACAGCGAGCATGATAAAGGCCGGCAATACACCAGCTATCAGCGGTGCTGCCAAGCGCACGGGTAGGCGACGGATGCGCTCGTCGATGATCTTTCGTCGGACACTGTGTGCCGTGGTCGTCAACTGTTCAGCTATGTGCGCCACCGGAGTGCCGTGACGCTGACTGTCTTGAAGCACTCGAGAAAGCGAACGAAGGCGAGAGTCGCTTGACATCATCGACAGTGATTCAGCAAGAGTTCCGCCTGATGTCAGGTGTTGAGCCGCCATGTCGAGAAGTTCTTTGCCGTGAGAATCACTCTTGGCATGGGCTTCCAGAAGAGCATCAGCAATGGTGTGTCCTGCTGAAAGAGCCACCGACACCAGCTGGTGGATGTCGGTGAGTGCTTGCTCGTGGCTGTCGATGTGCGTTGCATGTGTGATGAGTCGTGTCATCCATCGCCGTGCAAGCACGTTGAGTGCCAGGCCGACAATCACCGTGGTGAGAAGTGCCGGAGAATGTGTGAGTCGTGTACGTAGCGATGCACTGCCCACAACCATCGCCGCCAAGAACACAACTGGTGCTGCAGTGAGCACTTTTGCAGATGCCCGAGCTTGTGCCGTGTGCACGTGAACGTCGTACTCCATGAGGTGCCGTGATCGATGATGTGCGGCATGTTGCTCAAGCTCAGTCGGTGTGCTCGCCTGTGAAACATCGGCCCCGATGAGTGATGCAAAGGCGTTGTGGTCGACAGCTATGTTGCTCAACTCATCATTGAAGGCCTCGCTGGCTGACACTCCGGTGCGCATGCGACCGGCCATTGATTGCAAGGCATCGGCGACCGTTTCATGGTTGGCGATGGCGTGCACATCGACAGAGCGAGAGGTGATGCCGATGCGACGGCGAGTGATGAATCGGTCACAGAACATGTAGATGGGGTGGACTATCGCCAAGTACACGGAAGTGAAAGTGGCGAGCGCCACGGCAAATGTCAATTGTCGACTGAAGCCAGACGTACCGAACCGTCTGACATGCGCTCGAACAAACCGATTGATGCAACCACGCGTCGCTCACCATGGCGTTGCATGTGCACAATGACATCTATCGAACTCCGCACCATGTCGCGAGCAACGTGCATGTCCCACCCTCTGGCTGAGGTGATTGCCATAGTTGCTAACCGTTGTGGTGTGTCGTGCAGCGACGTGGAGTGACACGTGGTCCAGCACCCGCGGTGACCTGTGTGCAGCGCGGTCAACATGTCGACCACCTCTGCGCCACGCACCTCTCCGACCACAATGCGATCTGGTCGTAGTCGAAGCGCGGTGCGCACAAGTACTTGCATGGAGATATGCCCCTGACCCTCGATGTTTGGTGGACGACCTTCGAGTCGCACCAGGTGTTCGCAGTGCAGTGGCAGCTCAGCAGTGTCTTCGATGCACACGACACGTTCATTGCTATCAATCAGCGCAGCGAGCGAGGCCAAGAGAGAGGTTTTTCCCGATGATGTCGCACCCGAGACAACAATGTTGCGGCGATCATGCACCGCTTGTCGAAGGATTGCTGCATGGTGGTCCGTGCAGAACTGTTCAAGATCACGAATGTCAGATGTGAAGCGGCGAATGTTCAATGAGCCACCGTCGACCGAGACCGGCGGCAAGACAGCACATAGGCGAGAGTTGTCGGGAAGTCGAGCCTCGACGATGGGTGACATGAGGTCGAGGCGACGACGAGAGGAACGAAGTAGTCGCTCCACCAGCACATCGAACTCGCCCTGCATCAGCTCTCCCACACGTCGAATGCAACCGCGTTCTTCAATCCACACATGGCGTCCGCCAACCACCATGATTTCGGCAATCAACGGATTGTCACAGAACGGTTGCAGTGACCCGAGTCCTCCGGGAATGAGGGAACTGAGTGGTGCTGCAGTCATCGTGCTCATAGTTGCGGTAAGTGTTTACTAAGCAGTTGTGTGCAACGTGCGGGGAAAAGTCCCGCATCGACGGCGCGTGAGACTGCTGGATCAACCGGAATGGTTGCGATGACAGGTGCGGCGAGGACTGATTCAACATCTTTAGGTGTGAGTGCCCGCCCTTGTTCGTTGACCACCACCACGTGAGATGGTCGACGAAGAAGAGTTGCGCGACGCAGTGAGAGGTAACACGGCTTCGTTACCAGAATCGTGCGCCGTGCACGTTGTGCCATGTCGTCGGCGACAAGGCGAGTACCAGCGTCGACAAACACCGGTACCGGAAGTGTGGCAAGAGTGGCGGCGAGAAGTGCCCAGCGAGGTGAACCTTCAACATGCTCT
>JBJTGC010000148.1:0-2683 GCA_046093725.1 Actinomycetota bacterium | reverse complement strand
CACTGCGCGTAGTGGCGACAATCATGTCGCATGCCAAGGCGATCTCGCATCCGCCAGCGGTCGCCAGTCCGTCTATTGCTGCGATGACTGGCTTTTGGCGTTTGTAATAGACGAACCCCGCAAAATTTCCGTCTTTGGTGTTGATGCTGCCACCCTCACCAGAATTGATCGCCTTGAGGTCTGCGCCTGCGCAGAAAACCGGACGCTCTTGCCCTTCAGTGTTTGCGGTGAGTACCGCGGCCCAAAGGTCATTGTCCGATTCGAGGCGCTTCATTGCCTCATCCATTCCCTGAGCAATGTCTGCATTCACCGCGTTACGAGCTTCGGGGCGGTTCAAGGTGATGATGGCGAGGTGACCGCGCTTTTCAAACAAGACCTTGTCCGACATGTCAGTCTTCCTGTGCGGAGTTGTCTGTTGTCACTTCAACTGCAGCAACTTCGATTGCAGCAACATCAACTGACGGCTTGTCGGCCGGTGAAGACTCATCAGGGCCATTGGCAGGCGTCGGCTCTGTTACAGGCTTACCTGTGCCGGGTTTGCCAGAGTTGGGTTTGCCAGAGTTGGGCTGTCGCGGACCACGTGATTCGGCTTTAGGTCCCCGTCCTTTTGGAGACTTCTTCTCCGGACGTGTCGGACGAAGCGGACGAGGCGTAGGCGACTTGGGGTCGGCTGTGATGCCATACAAAGTTGCGATTTGCGGTATGAGAATCGCGAGACGCTGAACTGTTGCTTTCAACTCGTCTGTGACGGTCTGCGCGGCCGCTGACGGTGCCACCTGCGATCTGACGGGGGAGAAGGCGACGGCTTCGAGCAGGGCTATCCATCGATCTGCCGGAGCATCAGCCGTCAAGCTGCCAGTGGCCAATGCAGACAGCTGAGTTGCGAGATCTGGTGGGAAACGCACGCCGGCTTTTGGAGGCTGCGAGGACAACTTCAAGGCGCGAACCACGCGTCCGACCGTTGTTGCTGCTTGCACGTCGTCGAGCCAGTTCTTGGTCTCTTCCTCCTGGCGACGAGCGAGAGCGGTCTTCAGTTCTTCAGCCAAGGCTCGCGTGGTTTCATCTCGTGCGACCACGGGGTCAGCCGCCGCAACGACAACGGAACGCAAGTCGCGTAGATCAAGTTCATCAACCATCGCCTTGGCTGCTTCAGCTCTGTCGTGCCACTCTGCGACACGAAGTCGAGGGAGCATGTTCTCTGCCAACGTGACAATGCCATCAGCTGGGACTGTTTCTTTGCCTTCTTTGACAGCTTGAGCGTTCTGTTCGGCAACGGCTGCCCGCACAGCAGGTATGCCACCGCTGAGTACTCGTTCAGCGATGGCACGTTGTGCCTCGGGTAAATCAGCCAGTACCACTTCAATTCGGGCACGTCCGGCCTTGAGTCGCTTTGGCTTTGGTCTCTGGGGAAGTTCAGGAGGAGCTTCGAAGAATGGGCGACGGGGACGACCATCTGCGTTGTCTCCCTTTGCATCACGGCCACCGCTATCGCGCCGGGGTCGACCCTTGCGATCAGAGGGTCCACGACGTTCTTTTTTCCTCAGCTGAGATGTGACGCCTTCAACTGGTTTTTCACTCGGTAGGAGTGCCAGCACATTCGTTTTCTCTGCACGTTGCTTGGCAGCAAATATCGACAAGACACGCGTACCGTCGAGGTCGGTTTCGACTTCCGCACGCAGCACGTCATTCACTTTCGCGTCGGCGGGGACGAGCGCATCTTCGATGAGACCTTTTGGTTCGCGAGCACCAGCTGCACGCCAGGTCCACTGCCCGTCGGATCGCTTGCTCGTTAGTTCGATCTCAATGCGTCGTGACATAGGGAGACAACGGTACCTGCAAGCAGGCCGTATTGGTACGGTTGACCCATGCCCATCTACGCCCTTGGCGACAAATCGCCAGTGATTCATGAGTCAGCATTTGTCCATCCCGATGCAGTTGTCATCGGCGCGGTCACCATCGGCGCAGATTCGTCAATCTGGGCTTGCGCGGTATTGAGGGGAGACGAAGGTGAGATTGTCATAGGCGAGCGCACCAGTATTCAAGACGGCACAATCGTCCACACCACGCCCTATGCCCATACCACTGTCGGAAATGACTGCGTTGTTGGTCACGCGGTACACCTCGAGGGCTGTGTTCTCGAGGACGGGTCACAGGCTTCGAGTGGTTGCATCATTCTTCATCGCGCAGTGGTCGGAACAGGAGCCATCGTGGCAGCCAATGCTGTCGTATTGAACGACGCGGTGGTGCCACCAGGGGCACTTGCGGTCGGAGCACCTGCTGTCATCAAAGAGGGTCGTGCACGTGCACAAGACATCGTCTACGCGGCGCAGGCGTACGTGCAAAAGGGGCGTCATTTTGCCCAACACCTTCGACGTATCGATTAAGTCTCGGAAGCAATGAGTCACGACCCTGCGGTCGAACACACGTCGTGGTCGATGCTCGTTCTCACTGTGTCATCGCACGACCTCGAATACGTGTCTGACGCACTTTGGCAAGCAGGGGTAGTTGCCATCGAAGAACGACCTGTCATTCATAGTTCAGTTGCGCTCGGTTTAGCAGCCGAAGAAGTGGAGCTCTGGACGTCAGTGGGATAAAGCATTGACGAAGTAATGCAGACACTTGTCAATCAAGGAATCAACTGCATTTGGCGTGTTGAGCAGATTGAGCGATCAGTGGCCGATAC
>JBJTGC010000147.1:0-3188 GCA_046093725.1 Actinomycetota bacterium | reverse complement strand
CATCGATGCGGTCGAGCGCGACGAACAACGGCAGGATCATGAAGCCGAGATAGTTGTAGACAATCGCTATCTGCACTGCGGTCGTGGTCTCGAGAATTTGAATTCCGTTCGGCCCGATCCACCCAAGGTCGACAAGCCACTTCGACAATGTCCCGTTCGGAGCCAGCGGGATTCGCCATGCAACAGTTCGGATGAGGAACGACGTGAAGCTTGGCACGACGACCGCCGCCAAGATGATGGCTTTCCACCGCTCTGACACCTTGAATGCAGCTAAGTACGCGACTGGTAGACCGATGACGAGACACAGCAACGTCGCTGTGATCGAAATACGAATTGTCGCCTTGAACACTTGGAAGAACGTCGCGTCGAAGACATTCGAGTAGTTCGACGTCGTGAGATTCGTCAGGTCAACTGGAAGAAGTTGAGTGGTGTCCTTCGTTCCGAAGGAGTAGTAGATGATGAAGCCAATTGGGACGATGAAGAAAAGCGCGTACCAAATCATCGAAGGCAACGCGAGAGCAAACTTCGGCCCTCGCAGTCGCCTTCGAGATGTTGGTACGACTACTCCTGTCAACGGATCAGGCTCCGGCTTTGGCCTTGGTCTTGTTCAAGATGTCAACGAGACGATCAAGCGCTTCGTTGATTTCCTGCGGCTCCATGGTTGCCACTTGCTCATTGCTGAAGAAGATCATGTCGGGCTTCTCGAGTGTTGGTGCAAGTTCGCTGAGCAACTGATCCATGTTCTTCATACCGGTGTGGTAACCGTGGTACGAGAGATCCTTGATGGAAATCTCAGGGATGAGGTTCCAGTTGATCCACGCATGTGCAGCTTCGGGGTTCGGCGCTCCGGTAGGAATGGCATAGGTGTCCATGAAGATCTGGGTCTTCGGTCCGGGCAGCACCCACTTCCAATCTTCAGGGTTTCCGCCCGCGTCCTTGATACGCGAGAACGCCTGACGTGCGTCGCCAGTCCATGCGACTGCGAGCGAGTACGCACCTTCGGCAATTTTCGTGCTGGGGTAGCTGTCGAACGCTTTGATGTGCGGTCCCAGCTCATCGACCAAGAACTTCTCGGCGGCATCGAGATCAGCGGCATCAGTGGTGTTCGCTGACTTCCCCTCTGACCAGAAGTAAGGACTACAGAAGTCCCACGCAGCATCAATGACCGCAACGTTGCCACTTGCCTCGTTCTTCGCGGCATCGAGGAAGTCGGCCCAAGTAGCGAGCTCGCGTGTGATCTTGGTGGTGTCGTACAAAAAGCCGGCACTACCCCAGTCCTTGCACACCACATACTCGTCATTCGGATCCCACGGCTGACTCACGTACGGTGCGTCAAGGTTGACAAAGTTCGGGATGAGGGTCTTGTCGAGTTTCTGCAAAAGTCCCTTTTCAATCATCTGTGGCACGTACGGACCGGTCGGAACGACGATGTCAAAACCGCTCTGTCCGTTTGACGCCGACAGTTTGGTGATGAGGTCTTCGTTGCTTGCGTAGTAGTCGACCTTCATGCTGACGCCAAGCTCAGAATCGGCAAGAGCGCCGACGAGTTCGGGGTCGTTGTAGTCGCCCCATGTGTACATGGCGAGCGTGCCACTTGACTTGTTGATCACGCGGCTCCACTCGCCACTTGCCAGACCGTCGGTACTTCCGGCAGCAGTGGTGTCACTTGCAGCAGCAGTGGTGTCGCTGGATGAATCGTCAGAGCCACCGCATGCGGCCAAGACGACCGCCATACCAGCGGCTGCGGTACCCGCTTTCAGAAATGCTCGACGTGAGAGATTCTCACGAAAGCTTTCTGGTGCGAGGATGCGAATTTCCTTGGCCATGATTTTCTCCTTATTTCTTTTTGATTTTCTTTGGTTGTCGGTTGGTTATGTAGTTGGTGATCGATCAGTTGGTTGAGTGTCGCTTCAGGCTCCGGTGAGTGCTTCAGCCATCACGACCTCTGCTTGTCGCGCTGAGAACAAATAGACATCTTCTGCCGCCCATGTGCACCACACCCTGTCGCCCACCTTCGGTCGCGATGACTGCGTGCGCGGAACGAGCACAACGACTTCGCGTTCGGCAGCAGACACCACGTACTGCAACACATCGCCGAAGTGCGAGACACTCGCCACCGTGGCGAGCAACTGGTTCTCACTGCGTGCTGGTTGGTCGACAACCAAATTGATGCACTCAGGACGCACCGCCGCAAGTGCATCGTTGCCAGACGGTACATGTTCTTCCGGATTGGTGGCGACGAACAATGTCCCGTCATCGGCGTTGACCCCCGTTCCAGTGGACGTGCCCTGCCAGAAGTTGTTACGACCAACGAAGCCAGCCACAAAAGCTGTCTTCGGATGTTCATACACCGTCTCCGGATCGCCAATTTGCTCGACATGTCCTTCGAGCATGATGGCGATGCGGTCGCTCATGCTCATTGCTTCTTCTTGGTCATGCGTGACGAAAACGAACGTGATGCCAAGGCGGCTCTGCAGCAATTTCAATTCGATCTGCATCTCTTCACGAAGCTTGCGGTCAAGTGCACCGAGAGGTTCATCGAGTAACAACACACTCGGGCGATTGACGAGTGCACGCGCAACGGCAACACGTTGCTGCTGGCCGCCGGACATTTGGCGTGGCTTACGCTCTGCAAGTTTCGACATTTGCACCATGTCGAGAGCCTCAGCAACTCGCGTGGACACCTCGCTCTTGGGCACACCTTTTTGCTTGAGCCCGTATGCCACGTTCTCTGCGACTGTCATGTGCGGAAAGAGGGCGTAGTGCTGAAAAACGGTGTTGACGTCGCGCTTGTGCGGAGGCACACCTTGCACTTCTTTTCCGTTCACCAGAATGTGCCCGCCATCTGGCTGTTCAAAACCAGCGAGCATGCGCAAGGTGGTGGTCTTTCCGCATCCGGAAGGGCCCAGTAGCGACAAAAACTCGCCGGGCTTCACCGTGAGATTGATCGAGTCGACCGCGACGACCGAGCCATAGCGCTTCGTGACATCGATTAGTTCGATGGAGCCACGAGCCCCCGTGTTCGCCTCAGCGGTCACTCTCACCCCTCCCTGGTAGGAAACCTTCCAGATACTAGGCACAGGTGCAGATGATGGAAAGAACGCACTCCATCGGCAACACTTGCGACCATGAGTCCGACACCTATTGCCACCGACACCGAGAGCCGTGACGCCAATGCGCGACGACAC
>JBJTGC010000146.1:0-7936 GCA_046093725.1 Actinomycetota bacterium | reverse complement strand
CGCGACGGAGAAAACATCCGTGGCGTCATCGTGAATGACTAACCCGCGCGCGCTGCTCGAGCACCTGTCGTCACAGGTGGTTGGGCGACGTAGGGAAGTGGAACTTGTCGTCGCAGCACTCGATGCTGGTCGGCATGTGTTGCTTGAAGGGCCACCTGGCACCGGTAAGTCGACATTGTTGCGCGCTGTAGCGCATGGGCTTGGCATCGGCTTCGAATTTGTCGAAGGCAATGCAGAGTTGACGCCAGCTCGTCTTGTTGGTCACTTCGACCCTGCACGTGTGCTCACCGAAGGCTATGAAGCCGACGTGTTTGTGGACGGACCACTCATCAACGCTATGCGTGACGGATCGTTGTTGTACGTAGAAGAGATCAATCGCATTCCAGAAGAAACCTTGAATGTGTTGATCACCGTCATGAGTGAAGGTGAATTGCATGTACCACGACTCGGTCGAGTTGCGGCTGCAAACGGCTTTCGTCTCGTTGCGGCAATGAACCCGTTTGACGCGGTTGGTACGGCACGCATTTCAGGTGCGGTGTATGACCGTGTGTGTCGTGTCGCAATGACGTACCAAGACAAAGCTGATGAGGCCGAGATTGTGCGTCGAAATTCTGACGCTTCAAGTCTTGACTCAGCCTGGATTGGTGCAGTGGTCGATCTGGTGCGAAGGACACGTGAGCATCCCGACCTACGTGTCGGCTCTTCGGTACGCGGCGCAGTCGACATGACTCGCGTGGCGACGTCACTTGCGCGGGTTCGCTCTGCCGACATGACCGATGAATCAGTCGGTCTTGATGCAGCACTCGTTGCGCTGAGTGGTCGTGTGCGAGTTCGCGAAGGACACAATCGCACTGCAGACGACATCATCACTGAGTTGTGGCATGAGGTGTTCTCAAAATCTGCGAACGGAGCGTCGACGGGAAAAGCGACCGCCCCGAACGGGGCAACCAGCCACCACTGACACACGAGGGTGCCGCGGCTGACGAGGCTGTGAGTCAAGCCAGCAAGCGCACCACTTCACGTCGTGAACTCGCACGGCATGAACAGTTCGAACAGATATCTCCCGAAGTGGGCGAGCTCGACGAGGCAGCGTTTGATGAAGCCCTAGCCAGTGATCCGGATGAAGCACTCGGCATGTTGGCGGATTTGACTGCAGCAACGGACCCGAAGTTGCGTGCGTTGGCGCGGTCACTTGCTGGTCGCCTGATGTTGGACATCGCCAACCGTGGTCGCACTCGACCACGTGGTGTGGGCAAGATCGTCGAGAAGCCTTACGAGCCCGAAGCGGGAGACATCGACATCGACGCGAGCCTTGATGCGCTCAATGAATTGCGTGCTGGTGTCGGTATCGAGGCAGCGCGGCTGCGCGTGCGCGGATGGGCCCGACCGGGAACTGCCTTGTGTCTCATGGTTGATCGATCAGGGTCAATGGGAGGAAAACCCTTGGCCACATCGGCAATTGCTGCAGCCGCCGTGGCATGTCGGGCGCCAGAGGATTACAGCGTGCTCGCGTTTGGGAAAGACATCGTGGTTGCCAAGTCGCAGGATGTGCCGAAGGCAAGTGAAGACGTAGTGAACACCGTGCTCGCACTGAGAGGTTTCGGTACAACCGACGTAGCGGGTGCGTTACAAGTCGCGAGTCAACAACTTGCGCGGTCACGGGCAGGTCGACGCGTCGCTGTGCTGTTGAGTGATTGTCGTGCGACTGTTGAAGGCGATGTGGTTGCGTCGGCGCGTGCGCTCGATGAAGTGGTGATCATCGCTCCGCGCGACGACCCCGATGAGGCAACATCACTTGCTCAGTCAATTGGTGCACGACTTGCTCTGGTCGATGGACCAAGCGAGATTCCTGAAGTACTTGCTCGAGTGCTCGAGTAGTAGATCAGCGACAGGACGGGTCGTCAGGTGGCACGATGCCACGACGATTGTCGACCGGGTCGACCACAGGAAGAGTCGTCGTCGTAGTAGTGGGTGCCGCGGTGACTGCTGGTGCAACGGTTGTTGTGGTGGCACCGGAAGCAATTGCCGACACGAATGTCACGAGTGACAACGTTTCCGATGTTGGCACGTCGTAGTTGAATGACGCTCCCTCGACAGTTGTCGCAGTCGCACTGCTCGTGTCGGTGACAACTCGTTGCGCAAGTGTTGCCTGGCCACGGAACACAGCGAGAATCTTCTTCATGTTGTCGTCTTCAAAATCTGGCAGCAGAACTGAGTTCTCGCCAATCTTGGCACCCACCGCACGCATTGTGTATTGACCCATCGTGTTTGGGTCGAATGTGCGCATCGCTTGAGCAAGTTGCAGTAGACGGATGGGTGTGAGCTGGTCATCGGTAATCACGTTCTTCAACGCAGCGTCGAGAATTTGATTGGCAACGGTTGGGCTTGATTTTCCACGGTCAAGAGCCTTCTGCGCCATGCGCTTGGTGAAGTCTTGCTGACGACTAATGCGACCCCAGTCGCTGAGGCCGTCAGTAATCCACTTGTTCTTCGCGGTGTCGAAGTATCGGTAGTGACGTGAACGGACATACGCAAGTGCATGGTCGCCGTTGAATTCGAAGCAGCTTGGCTCGGGCACATTCAGTCCGGTGTACTTGTCTTTCACCTTGAACAAGAACGGCACCTTCACACCACCAACTGCATCGACCACTTCTTTGAATGTGCAGAAGTCGACGTTGATGTAGTGATCCACAGTGATGTCGAAGTTGTTCTTGATAGTGCCGATGAGTTTGTTCGGGTTCTTGCGCTCGAATGCTGAGTTGATTCGGCTCTTGCGGTTGCCGTCGGCGATCTTCACCCACAAGTCACGCGGAAACGACAAGATGGCTGCCTGATTGGTTTCGGGGTTGACCCGAATAATCATGATGGTGTCACTGCGTTCGCCAAAGTTGGTGCGGTTACCAAGGCCGCCATGAAAAGGCGAGTTGGGGTCGATGCAGTCCGTATTGGTGTCTGCACCAGTAATGAGGTAGTTCTTCGCGGTCAGGTCACCGGTGGGCAGGTTCCACTCTTCCGCAGCAACGGTTGATTGGGGAGTGGTATCGAGTGTGACCACCTGACGATTACCGAGCCGTTGGTTGGCATACAGCAGGCCGACGCCACCGATGATGCAGGCAAGGGCGATGACTACATTGACCGCAACGATGACTTTGGCTCGGCCAGGTCGTTTGCCGCTTGGCCTGACGCCCTCGGTCGATTCAGTTTCCGGGGCAGTCTCTTTTGCCATGACGGCTCAACGGTAGTTGCGCTAGCGACCCATTTGGTGGCGCTCACACAAGAGTCACATCGACGCTGACATCGGTGCTGTCCGAGGGGACAAATGTCGCCTCACGCACCGATCCGGCATCGGTGACGTCAGAGAAATTCGCCTGCAATTCGTCGATAACAGAGCGTGGCGCGGTGACTTGCGCAAGGGCTACCTCAGCTCGCTGGCTCACCTTCGCTTCGGTTTTCGCACGACGAACGTGTCCGAGAGTCACACACAAGGCCTCGAGTAGTTCGATATTCGCTGAGTCGGCAACGCCTCGAGTGACATCTTGCGACACCGTCGGCCATGTTGCCTGATGCACGGATCCGACGTTCCACCAACTCCACACTTCTTCTGCGGCAAACGGCAAGATCGGTGCGAAGAGTCGTTGAATCACTGATAATGCTCGGCGCAGAGCGACTCTTGCTGAAGCCGCCTTCGCATCGCCGTGCGAACCGTATGCGCGACCCTTGACGAGCTCGACATAGTCATCGCAGAACCACCAGAAGAACGACTCAGTGCGCTCGAGTGATCGGGCATAGTCGAATTCTTCGAAGGCTTTTGTGCACTCGTCAACAACGTCTCCCAAGCGGGCCAACATTGCGATGTCAACAGGCTCAGTGGAAACGGCAGAGTCGTCAACATCACCGAAACCGAGGACGAACTTGGTGACATTCAACAACTTCACTGCAAGTTTGCGGCCCACCTTCATCTGGTCTTCGCTGAATGCAGTGTCGACTCCTGGTCGTGCAGATGCCGCCCAGTAACGAACAGCATCACTTCCGTATGAGTCGAACAAGTCGATTGGCGTGACGACATTGCCCTTCGACTTTGACATCTTCTTGCGGTCAGGGTCGAGAATCCATCCGGACAATGCTGTGTTGCGCCATGGCGCGACACCGTGTTCGAAATGTGAACGCACGACGGTTGAGAAGAGCCAGGTGCGGATGATGTCGTGACCTTGTGGTCGAAGGTCGAAGGGATACACACGGTCGAAGAGATCGGCACCTTCTTCTTCCCATAACGCAGCGATTTGGGGGGTGAGCGATGACGTGGCCCAGGTGTCCATGACATCTGGGTCGCCAGCAAAACCACCAGGCAAACCGCGTTGCTCGGCGGTGTAACCAGCGGGTACGTCGGTGCTTGGGTCCATTGGTAATTGTGATTCGTCAGGAAGAATCGGCGAGTCGTGCACTACGTTGCCGTCACCGTCGAGTGGGTACCAGACGGGCACGGGAACGCCGAACCAACGTTGACGACTGATCAACCAGTCACCGTTGAGACCCTGCACCCAGTTGTCATAGCGATGACGCATGTGATCGGGGTGCCACGCAAATTGTGCGCCACGGTCAGTGAGAGCGGTACGTAAATCGGCATCACGGCCACCATTGCGGATGTACCACTGACGACTTGTCACAATTTCGAGCGGCCGGTCGCCCTTTTCATAAAACTTCACCGGGTGCATGATCTGTTTCGGCTCTCCATGCATGTCGCCAGATTCCTTCAACATCTCCACGATTGCGGTTTGTGCTTGGTTCACCGATTTGCCCGCAAGTTGTGCATAGCGCTCGCGCCCAACCTCACTGTCGAGGCCTTGAGGCGGGTCGGCAACGATGCGGCCATCGCGACCGATGATTGCGCGCGTCGGAAGTTGCAATTCGCGCCACCAGATGACGTCGGTGAGGTCGCCAAACGTACAGATCATGGCAATGCCAGAGCCCTTATCTATTTGCGCAAGAGGGTGAGCAAGTACCGGAACTTCAACTTCGAACAACGGTGAGCGCACCGTGGTGCCGAAAAGCGGCTTGTATCGATCATCATCTGGATGCGCGACCAATGCGACGCATGCAGGGATGAGCACTGGTCGAGTCGTTTCGATGATGACATCACCAGATCCGTCGGTCTTGTGAAATGCAACGGTGTGATACGCGCCAGGGCGTTCACGATCTTCAAGTTCTGCTTGCGCAACCGCCGTGCGGAAGTCAATGTCCCACAACGTTGGTGCTTCTTGCGTGTATGCCTCGCCACGTTTCAGGTTGCGCAGAAATGCACGCTGACTGATGCGGCGCGAACGGTCGTCGATAGTTGCGTACAGGTAACGCCAATCGACCGACAGACCAAGGCGACGGAACAAATCTTCGAACACCTTCTCGTCTTGTGCGGTGAGCTCTTCGCACAATTCGATGAAGTTCGGCCGTGACACCGGAACTGCCTTGTGGTCTTTTGGTGGGTTACCGCGAAATGGTGGTTCGAAGTTCGCTTGATATGGAACAGATGGATCACACGACACACCAAAGAAGTTCTGCACGCGTCTTTCAGTAGGAAGACCGTTGTCATCCCAGCCCATCGGGTAGAACACTTGCTTGCCGCGCATACGCCAGAAGCGTGCGACGGTGTCGGTGTGGGTGTATGAGAACACATGGCCCATGTGCAACGAACCGCTGACCGTCGGGGGTGGCGTGTCGACGGCGAATACGTTGGCGCGTGTTGCGGTGGGGTCGAAGCGGTAGACCCCAGCGTCCTCCCACGATGCCGTCCACTTTGTCTCAAGATCATCGAGAGAAGGCTTCTCAGGCACGGCAGACATAGGAGACAAATCGTAGGCTTCTCCCCGTGCTGAACCTCTATGACACCGCAACTCAGACGGTGAAACCTCTCGCACTGAGAGACCCCGGGACGGTCAGCATCTCTTTGTGTGGGCCCACCGTGTATGGCCCACCGCACCTCGGGCACGGTCGCGCCACGCTGGTGTACGACATCTTGCGCCGCTACCTCGAGTGGACGGGTCTTCGTGTGCGTCTCGTGTCGAACATCACTGACATTGACGACAAGATCATCGACCGCGCCAATCGCGAGGGTTGCCCCTGGCAGGACATCACCAACAAGTGCGAAGACGTGTGGTTCCGTGCCATGTCACAGTTGGGGGTGCAGCGCCCGACCGATGTTCCACACGCGACGGAATATGTGGATGAGATGGTCGCGATGATTGACGACCTCGTTTCACGCAACGCCGCTTATGCAACAAGTGACGGCGTGTATCTGTCGGTTGAATCGGTACCCGACTACGGCTTGCTGGCTCACCAAAGCCTCGATGACATGTTGGCTGGGGGTGGAGAGCGCGAGGTACTGGGGGCCGAGCAGAAGCGTCACCCTGCAGACTTTGCCCTCTGGAAATTTTCGAAGCCAGGTGAGCCGAGTTGGCCCTCGCCATGGGGAGACGGGCGCCCCGGATGGCACAGCGAATGTGTGGTTATGAGTCTGCACCTGCTTGGTGAGGGGTTTGACCTGCACTGTGGTGGTGCAGACCTTCGTTTCCCGCACCACGAGAATGAGCGCGCGCAGTCTGTTGCACTTGGTCGTGAGTTTGCTCGTCATTGGATGCACAACGGTTTCGTGGTTGATGCCGAGGGCGAAAAGATGTCGAAGAGCCTTGGCAATGTTGCGAACTTGCTCGATTTGCTCGAGCATTACGACCCGCGTGCCTATCGCATGTTGCTGTTGCAGTCGCACTATCGATCACCCGTGAAAGTGGGTCAGGACAACATCGATGCATCGGTCAAGTCGCTTGCGAATCTCGACAACTTCTACGCACGAACAAGTGATTGCGCAGTTGGCGCAGCAGACACGTCGTTGCTTGCAGATTTTCGTTCCGCCATGGACAACGACCTCGATACGCCAGCGGCTATGGCACTGATCTTCGACACGGTTCGCGCAGCAAATGCAGCACTCGATGGAGGCGATGCTTCACGGTGCGCCGATCTGCGTGCAACCGCCATCGACATGGCATCTGCATTGGGTCTGAACTTCACCGCTGGTGACGACATTGACGACATTGCACGTGGCATGGCGGCAGAGCTTGATGCTGCGCGTGCAGCGAAAGACTTTGCGCGAGCCGATGCTCTTCGTGGCGAATTGACGGCACAGGGTTACGTTGTCGAAACCTCCAAGGAAGGCACGCGCCTTCGCCGTGGCTGACTCGACTGCCAAGGCAAACAAGGCACAACTTCCCCCCGGTTTCTGGACAATCTGGACCACCGTCGCACTTGACCTCGTCGGGTTCGGCATCGTTGCGCCGATTCTTGGTCGTTACGCAGAACGTTTCGGCGCGTCTGGTCTGCAAGTTGGTTTGTTATTCGCGTCGTTCTCGCTGGCGCAGTTCGTGTTCTCACCGATTCTTGGTCGTGTGTCCGATCGCGTGGGACGAAAGCCAGTCATCATCGTGTCGCTCATCGGAACAGCAGTCGGAAGTTTTGTGACCGGAGCTGCTGGTGCATTGTGGGTGTTGTTCTTGGGGCGAATCATCGATGGTGCATCAGGCGCGAGCGTTGCTGTCGCACAAAGTGCAATTACAGACATTGCACCGCCTGATCAGCGCACGAAATTGCTTGGCATGCTGGGCGCGGCATTCGGCATTGGTTTCGTGCTCGGACCGGCAGTTGGTGGCCTGGCCGCACTGGGTGGTCCGCACGTGCCGTTTTACGTTGCTGGCACAGTGGCTGCAGTGAATGCGGTGCTTGCCTTCATCCGACTGCCTGAGACAAAGAAGGAAGCGGTCATAGCTTCCGCTTCGAGCCGTTTTTCGACACGAGTTGTGTCGCCCGAGCTGTTCCGTTTTGCCATTGTGGGTTTCATCGATACAGCTGGGTTCGCTGGGTTCGAAGCAACGTTCTCTGTGTTGGGGTCACGTAG
>JBJTGC010000145.1:0-7597 GCA_046093725.1 Actinomycetota bacterium | reverse complement strand
GTCAAAGATGCAGCAGGTAACCCAGCTGAGACGGCGAATCTCATGGCAAAAGCGCCATCTGGTTTCGAGCTCTACAGCGGTGATGATGGTTTGACGTTGGCTTTTCTCGCTTACGGCGGCACTGGTGTCATTGGCGTGGCGACACACTGGTCTGGCACGGATCACAAGGAGATGATCACCGCGTTCAAGGCTGGCGATGTGCAGCGAGCTCGTCTGGTTAATGACCGCCTGTTAGAGAGTTACGCATTCGAGACCGGTGACGAAGCGCCGAATCCGATCCCGACGAAGGCGATGATGACACTTCTCGGATTTGATGTCGGCGATGCCCGCCTGCCCATGGGTCCGGCACCAGAGTTCGTTCATGAGAGGGCTGCAAGCGTGTTGGCGAATTTGAATGCCGCACGTGCCGCAGCCAAGTAACAGCAACATGTCCAATCCGCGACCATCGGTTCGCTTCTACTTCTTGGGTGGCTTGGGGGAAATCGGTCGCAACTGCTTGGTTGTCGAACAAAACAACGAGTTATTGCTCATCGACTGCGGGTTGATGTTCCCGTCACCTGACATGCACGGCATCGACCTGGTGCTGCCAGATTTCACTTTCCTGCGCGAGAATGCCGATCGCATTGTCGGTTGTGTGGCTACGCATGGTCATGAAGATCATGTTGGAGCACTTCAATTTCTCCTACGGGAAATGTCGTTTCCGATTTACGGATCCGAAGTGACTTTGGGTCTGGCGGCGCATCGCATCGAAGAGGCAGGGCTGCTCAATCGCACTTCGCTCATCACGGTTGCCGACGGTGAACGGCGATTGATTGGCTCATTCGAGGTCGAGTTCTTGCCTGTCACGCACAGTGTGCCCCATGCGCACGCGATTGTGTTGCACACGTCGCAAGGAGTCGTCGTTCATTCGGGAGACTTCAAGATCGATCTCACGCCCGTTGATGATCGTCGTACAGACCTTGCACGCTTGGGGGCGATCGCATCGAACAACGGCGTTCGTTTGCTTCTCGCCGACAGCACCAATGCTGAAGAGCGCGGCCATGCGCCAAGCGAGCGCGAGGTCGGGGCGGTGCTTAGGCAAGTGATCGCTGAGCAACGTGGACGGCGCATCATCACTGCAAGTTTTGCGAGCCACATTCATCGTGCGCAACAACTCATCGAAGCAGCCGTCGACAACGGACGAGTGGTCGCAACTCTTGGCCGATCGATGCAGAAGAACGTGCGCCTCGCGATCGACCTAGGGCTCATGAACGTGCCACGCAGCGCGATTATCGACATCGATGAGGTGGCAGATCGCGATCCGGCCGACGTTTTGATACTTGCGACAGGTTCTCAGGGCGAGCCGATGTCCGCACTCGCGTTGTTGGCACGCGGTGACAACAAGTGGGTGAAGTTGGGAGACAACGACACTGTCATTCTCTCGAGCACTCCGATTCCTGGCAATGAGATGAATGTGAGTCGTGTAATCGATGGCTTGCTACGCGCAGGTGCCCGTGTCGTGCACAGCGGAATCGCAGATGTTCACGCAACTGGTCACGCGCAGGCCGAAGACCTGAAGACGTATCTCTCGATCGTTCAACCGGAGTGGTACGTACCAATTCACGGTGAATACCGCCACCTTGTGGCCAACGCAGAGCTCGGTGTGACGATGGGCGTTCCTCGTCGTCAGGTGCTCGTCGTCAGTGACGGCGACGTACTGGAACTAAGCGATGATGGTCTTGATTTTGCCGGACGAGTGCCGGCCGCTCATTTGTATGTCGACGGCATCGTGGGCGATGTGGGTCAGGGCGTCTTGCGCGACCGTCGTGTGTTGGCAGAAGAAGGTGTGGTCGTCGTCATCGTCACCGTTGATGAAGAGACCAACGAAGTGCTCACCGGTCCTGAAATCATCACGCGTGGTTGGGTGTATGCACCAGAAGCCGATGATTTGCTCGACGAAGCCTGTGAACATGTGGCACAAGCGGTTGAACGCGCGCTTCGCGAGGGAACACGTGACATTGAAACCTTGGAGCGCGAGGTACGTCGAGCGGCCGGTCGATTCGTGAATGACCGAACCAAGCGCCGCCCAATGATCGTGCCCGTTGTGATGTCGGCGTAAGCCGACACACGGGAACACGGTGATGTCGGCGTAAGCCGACAATCCACCGACGACCCCACACCCCATTGGTACGGTGAACACATGGCCGAAAAGGGCACTTCTTCGTCGCGCACCTCAAAACCACGGTCCTCATCCAAGGGTCGTGGTGGTAAGTCTGCGGTCAAGACGCCTCCGTCGGGAACCCCTCGCGCAAAGCCCACTTTGTACGACGAGGACAGCGACTCGTTGGCACGAAAAGCCATGCGCGGCCGCGAGGTTGAGTTCTGGGGAATCGGATGCATCGCGCTGGGCCTTCTTCTTTTGCTCTCCATTTACATAGGCGTGGCCGGCCCGGTGGGTCGCGGTATCGAAACTTCGTCGGGATGGCTGCTCGGATTAGGTCGTTTCGCGCTGCCGCTAGTTGCTCTCGGAATCGGTATTGCGATGGTGCGCCATCGCAGCATCGAACATCGCGCCCGCCTCACCTTCGGTTGGATGCTCATCGTGGTGGCCTTGCTTGGTCTGCTGCACGTCATCAATGGTGCCGACAAAATCGTTGCTGACGTCGATGCGATGTCGCAGGCGGGCGGTTGGGTCGGTGCACTTCTCGCAGAGCCGCTTCGTTCCACTATCAGTTGGCCAGGTGCTCTCGTCGTGTTGTTTGCAGTGGCCGTCGGCGGAGTACTACTTGTCACCGACACGACAGTCCCCGAGCTCATCGCACTCATCAAGTTGAAACTTGCTCCTGCATCAGAAGCGGCAATGTCGGGTGCACGCACGTTGGTGTCCGAGCGAAGCGGGCGCGATCTTGACCATCTCGTCGAAGTGCCGGGCGAACAAGTTCCTGGTGAACCGATGCCCTCGTCGTCTCATCGGCCCTCAACACCAATTTTTGACGCGGGCGAAGATCCCGAGTTGGTCGCCACGAAGAAGCCAAGGGCTCCACGCAAAGAACCAGTCAAAGCAGCTGATGAACCAGCGCCACCGCAATTCCATCAGCCTGCTCCTGCGTCATCAGCCAAGAAGTCGACGCCGGCTCCGTTGCCACTCGGTCCCGCTGTGCGCAACAGCGATTGGTCTCTGCCACCGACAGACTTGTTGTCTCGTACCGAAGCACACGAAGTCAACAAAGCGCGTGTCGCCGAACGTGGTCGACTTTTGGAAGAGTCCTTGTCATCGCACGGTGTCGACACACGACTAGTTGGAATGACGGTCGGTCCTACCGTTACCCGATTCGAGCTCGAGTTGGGGTCCGGCGTCAAAGTGTCAAAGGTGACCAGCCTCGATCGCGACATCGCGTACGCGATGGCCGCCACCGATGTGCGCATCCTGGCCCCTATTCCTGGTAAGTCGGCCATCGGTGTCGAAGTGCCGAATGAATCTCGTCAACTGGTGTCGCTTGGCGACCTCATCACCTCGCCCGAAGCTCGTGCCGCAGTTAATCCTCTCGACGTTGCAATCGGAAAAGACATCGCGGGTCGCGCCGTGTTCTTGAATCTTGCGACCACACCTCACTTGCTCATTGCAGGTGCCACCGGTGCAGGTAAGTCGAGCGGCTTGAACAGCATCATCACGTCGCTTCTCATGCGAACGACTCCCGATCAGGTGCGGCTCATCCTCATCGACCCGAAGCAAGTCGAGATGGGCCAATACGCACGTCTGCCGCATCTCCTCACCGCTCCAGTCACGAACCCGAAGAAATCTGCTAATGCGATCAGCTGGGCAGTCAAAGAAATGGAGCGCCGTTACGACTTGCTGGTGGAAGTGGGCTTCCGCGATATTGCGGGTTACAACGCTGCCTACGACCGTGGCGAAATGGAGCCACAGTCCGAGGACGACAAAACTTATGAGCGACTGCCGTACATCGTGGTCGTGGTCGACGAGTTGAACGACCTCATGATGGTGGCGGCGCGTGACGTCGAAGAATGCATCACGCGAATTGCCCAGAAAGCGCGTGCGGTCGGCATTCACCTCATCGTCGCGACTCAGCGACCGAGCGTCAATGTCATCACTGGTGTCATCAAGGCGAACATTCCTGCACGAATGGCATTTGCGGTCAGCAGCCTCACGGATAGCCGAGTCATTCTCGATCGCCCAGGTGCAGAGAAGCTCGTGGGTCAAGGCGACATGTTGTTGCTACCCGGTAACAGCAACGTGGCGCAGCGTATTCAAGGTTCGTGGGTTGGCGAAGATGAAGTGCGCAAGGTGGTGTCGCATTGGCGTCGGCAGTCACCAGAGGTGGTGTACGTCAGCGGTATCGAAGGGGAAGAGTCCGGGGGAGGCCTCGGTTCGTTCGGAGGTGGTGCCGGCGATGACGACGACCTACTGATGCAAGCCATCGAAATTGTGGTGCGTGGTGGCGTTGGGTCAACGTCGTTGTTGCAGCGCAAGTTGAAGGTCGGGTTTGCGCGTGCCGGCCGCCTCATGGACCTTCTCGAAGAGCGCGGAGTCGTCGGGCCAAGTGAGGGTTCGAAGGCGCGTACAGTGCTGATGTCCGTAGAAGAACTCGACGCACTTCAAGGCGGCTAGTTCTTCAATCAACACGTCGATTGGAGGCGAGCACCGATGTCCGCCCACTCATTCACTGAACTTGCACGAGGGCTTCGCTTTCCCGAAGGTCCCGTAGCTATGGCTGATGGCAGTGTCATCGTCACTGAGATGTTCGCCCATCGCCTCACACGCGTGCAGACAGACGGCACCACGCACACTGTCGCTGAAATGCAGGGTGGTCCGAACGGATTAGCGGTTGGGCCCGACGGTCATCTGTACGTGTGCAACAACGGGAATGCATTCACGCCAATTGAGTTCGGCGACATGCTGCTTCCTGGTGATGTGGATATGGATCGCTACATCGGTGGGCGCATACAGAAGGTCGACATCAATACGGGAAATGTCATCGATCTCTATACCGAATGTGATGGGGTAGCGCTGCGGGCTCCAAATGACCTTGTGTTCGATACACACGGAGGGTTTTGGTTCACCGATCACGGCCTGCGCTCTCACGATCGCGCAGATCGAACCGCTATCTATTACGCCAAGGCCGACGGGTCGCTCATTCGGCAAGTGGTGGCACCGGTTGATTCGCCGAACGGAATTGGTCTGTCCCCAGATGGTTCGACGTTGTATTGGGCTGAGACTCACACTGGGCGTGTCTTCCAACGAACAATCTCGTCACCAGGTGAGTTGGCACCAGCTTCGATGATTGATCCGTCGGTGGTGTTGTGCGGACTTCCAGGATTGCAGCTACTTGACTCCCTTGCTGTTGATGGTGAAGGCAATGTTTGTGTTGCGACGCTCGTGAACGGAGGCGTGACAGTCATTGCGCCCGATGGACACGTACGCGAATTCGTCGCCACGGACGACAGATTGACCACGAACATTTGCTTCGGAGGTACCGATCTGCGAACTGCGTACATCACGCTGTCGTCTACTGGTCGACTTGTGTCCATGAAGTGGCCATACCAAGGACTTGCGCTTAACCACTGATCGCAGTTTCTCCCACGGATAGGCTCATCAACCGTGGGTGAGCGGTTCTATGTCGAGACACTCGGGTGTCCCAAGAACCAAGTTGACTCTGAGAAGCTCATCGGTCGTCTGATGTCTGATGGACTTACGCCCACAGATGACCCATCAAAAGCGGACCTAGTCGTGGTGAACACATGCGCATTCGTCGAAGATGCTCGACGCGAAAGCATCGACACATTGCTGGCACTCCACGATCAGCGCAAGAAGTCATCACGGTTGGTTGTCACGGGCTGCATGGCCGAGCGTTACGGCGAAGAATTGGCCGAGGCGCTTCCTGAAGCAGACCAGATCGCTGGCTTCGGAACACCGATTGCACTTGGCCGTAAACCCTTGTCGGTGTCGGCACAAGTTCCATCGTTTGACCTGCTGAATCTGCCTCGCCCGAAGTCGGTCGCACCGTGGGCTTATGTGAAGATCGCAGAGGGTTGCGACCGCACGTGTGGGTTCTGCGCCATTCCATCGTTCCGCGGACCACAGCGCAGTCGGGATGTGCAGTCGATTCTCGATGAAGTCGATGCGCTCTCAGTGCGGGAAGTCGTGTTGGTCGCTCAAGACCTCGCGAGTTATGGAAAGGATCGCCCAGAGGAATTGGGGGCCGGTTCCATTGTTCCACTTGTGAAACAAGTTTCTGCTCGAGTCGACCGCACTCGACTGTTGTACCTGTATCCGAGCGACCTCAGTGACGAGCTCATCGACGTCATCATTGACTCTGGCGTGCCGTATTTCGACTTGTCGCTGCAGCATGTGAGCAAAGTCCACCTACGTCGAATGCGGCGCTGGGGAGACGGCGAGCGATTCATGGAGCGCATCGAACGCATCCGTGGCATAGAGCCGCAGGCGGCATTTCGAAGCAACTTCATCGTCGGTTATCCGGGAGAAACAGAAGACGACCACGACCAATTGCTGAAGTTTGTTGAAGCTGCGCAACTTGATTGGTGTGGGTTCTTTGCATACAGCCCTGAAGAGGGAACGCATGCCGCCACGTTGAACGACCAAGTTGATAACGCGCTCGTCGCTGAACGCTTGGCAGATCTGCGGGAGTTGCAAGATGACATCACTGCCAAACGACGTGATGATCTGTTGGATTGCACGGTCACCGTGTTGGTCGACGAGCCAGGAGTCGCGCGTTCACACCGGGAAGCCCCCGAAATCGACGGTGTTGTTCAAGTGCCCGGGGCGCTCGAGGTGGGCGAGTTCTACCGAGTCGATATCGAACAGGTTTTCGGGCCAGATCTGATTGCGCGCGAGGGCTCAGAAGTTCTGTGCACTCCGGCGGGGGTAGCGAAGTGAAGCGCACCGTCGACGAAACCGCAATTGCCACATGGGCAAACGCTGTCACTGTTGCGCGAATTCTCGTGTCGCCCTTGTTGTTCGCGATCATTCCTGCGGACACAAATGGGTCGTGGGTGGCGTTGTCGATGTGGGTGGTGCTCTGTGTGAGCGACGGATTTGACGGATATCTCGCACGGCGCCACGGCACCACAAACAGTGGTGCGTTCCTTGATCCACTTGCGGACAAAGTTCTGGTACTTGGCGCGATGTTCACGCTGGTCAGCCGAGGCGTGTTCGGACTCTTGCCCGTCGTCATCATCGCCACACGAGAAGTCATCGTGAGCGTGTATCGAGTGGTCGCAGGTGCACGCGGTGTCAGTGTCCCAGCAAGTCGCACAGCGAAAGTGAAGACCTTCAGCCAGCAGATGGCTGTGGGCTTTGCCCTCGTGCCACCCACGGTCGACGATGCGACATGGACCTGGACAATCTTTTTGTGGATCGCGGTCGGTCTGACGGTGCTCAGCGGTTTGCAATACGCCGCGCGGGCCTTCGGCATCGGAAAGAAGAGCTGACACCATGCGTTGCGATGTCGTGGCTATCGGCACCGAGTTGTTGCTCGGGCAAATTGTCGACACCAATTCGTCGTGGATAGGTGAACAACTGGCTGCTGCCGGAATCGATTCGCTCGTTCAGGTGAAGGTGGGCGACAACTTGGGACGCATG